>NZ_CDRNDK010000435.1:0-5173 GCF_977012225.1 Planomonospora algeriensis
GCAGCCGCGGTCACGGCCCCGGCCGGGGCGGGGGGCGCAATGGGGGGGCTCCTTCGACGGGGAGGTCCTCTACCACGACGCCCCCTACGGCGTCGGCTACGTCGTGGCCCGGCTCCGGCTGCGGGACGGCTGACGCCCGGAGCCGGGCGGGACGGGTCAGGCGCGCCCGGGCACGGGCACGCGCAGCAAATCGTGGGCCAGGATGACGTCGCCGCCGAAGACCGCACGGGCCTCGTCCAGGAAACGGGGCTCGTCGTCCGTGCCGTAGCGTTCGGAGACATGGGTCAGGACCAGGCGGCGGACCCCGCACTCGGCCGCCACCCGGCCGGCCTGCCCGGCGGTGAGGTGGCCGTACCGCGCGGCCGGCTCCGACTCCGCCGACAGGAACGTCGACTCGATCACCAGCAGGTCCGCCCCGTCGGCGAGCGCGAACACCCCGTCGCACAGGCGGGTGTCCATGACGAACGCGGCGCTCTGCCCGCGGCGGACCTCGCTGCACTCCTCCAGCCGCACGGTGGAGCCGTCCGGCGCGGTCACCGTCCCGGCCTTCTGGAGTTCGCCGACGGCGGGCCCGTGGACGCCGCGCTCCCGCAGCCGTTCGGGGAGCATCCGGCGGCCGTCCGGCTCGTCGACGCGGTAGCCGTACGACTCGACGGGGTGGGAGAGCGGGCGCGCGGTGAGGGTGACGGGGCCCGCCTCGAAGGACGCGGACGGCCCGGAGACGGGACGTTCGGCGATCACCGAGGTGTCGGCGAAGACGGCGGCGTGGCGCAGCCGGCGCCAGTAGGTCTCCCCGCTCGCCGGGTAGGCGGCCTGGACCGGATGCCCGACGCCGTCCCTGGCGATGCGCTGGACGATCCCGGGCACGCCCAGGCAGTGGTCGCCGTGGAAGTGGGTGACGCAGATCCAGGTGATGTCGTGCGCGCTCGCGCCCGCGTGGAGCATCTGGCGCTGGGTGCCCTCACCGGGGTCGAACAGGAATCCCTGCCCGTCCCAGCGCAGCAGGTATCCGTTGTGGTTACGGTGTCGGGTGGGGACGGCGCTGGAGGTGCCGAGGACGACGAGTTCACGAAGGGACACGATCTCAATGCTAGGAACCGTGGCCTTCGGAAGCGTGCCGACCCCGCTCGGCGAGATGTCCGTCGCCGTCACCGGGGACGGTGTGGCCGCCGTGTGCTGGGGCGGCGCCGACCGCCTCAGGGCGCGGCTGCCGGCCCGGCTCGGCCTGACCGAGGCCGACGACCCCGAGCGGACGGCTCCGGTGCTGGACGAGCTCGCCGGTTACTACGCCGGGCGGCTGCGGGTCTTCTCCGCCCGGGTGGACTGGCGGCTGACCACGCCCGTGCAGCGCGCGGTCCTCGGCACGCTGCACGAGACGGTGCCGTACGGCCGCGCGGTGACCTACGGCGAGCTGGCCGCGCGCAGCGGGACGGGCGTGCCCGCCCGGGCCATCGGGTCGATCATGGGCGCCAACCCGGTCCCGGTCATCGTGCCCTGCCACCGGGTGGTGGCGGGAAACGGCCTGGGCGGGTTCAGCGGGGGAGAGGGCGTGGAGTCCAAGCGGTGGCTGCTGACCCTGGAGGGCTACCTGCAGCCGACGCTCGACTGGGACTGAGCCCTCGGAGGGCGGAGAGCCAGGGGCCGGTGGCCGGAGGCGCAAAGGACTTGAGAGCCGGAGTCGGCGGCCGGGGCTGAGAGCGCGGGCGCTGGGCGGCCGGAGGCCGGGAACGCGGGGCCGCCCGGCTTGCGGCCGGACGGTCCCGCCGGAGGTCAGCCGTTCCCCCCGGCCTCCGGAGCGTTCTGGGCGTCCGGGGCGGGGCCGGTCCGGCCGTCGATCCCCTCGGCCATCTCCCTGGCCTTGTCGGCGGCCATGCCGACGTGCTCCTCGTGTCCGGCGAACCGCTGGCCCGCGGCCTCCTCGCCCCTGTCGATGCCCTGCTCGGCGAGCTCCTCGATCTTGTCGGAGTGCTCGCCCATCAGGTCCTTGCCCTTGTCGAAGATGGACATGGTGATCCCCCTGGTGGCTGATGGTCGGATGCGGCGGAAGGCCGTCGAAGGCGCCGCCATCCGCAGACCCTTCCCGGTGTTGGGACACTTATCCCGTGCCTCAGCTACCCGTCATCGCCGTCGTCGGCCCCACGGCGGCCGGAAAGTCCGATCTGGCCGTCGATCTCGCCCTGGAACTGGGGGGCGAGGTGATCAACGCCGACTCCATGCAGCTCTACCGGGGCATGGACATCGGCACGGCGAAACTGACGATGGAGGAGCGGCGGGGAGTGCCGCACCATCTGCTGGACGTCTGGGACGTGCGGCGGACGGCGAGCGTGGCGGAGTACCAGGAGCGGGTGCGGCCGCTGATGGACGATCTGCTGGCCCGGGGGGTCGTGCCGATCCTGGTGGGCGGGTCCGGGCTCTACGTGCGGGCCGCCCTCGACGACCTGGAGTTCCCCGGCACCGATCCGGGGATCCGGGCCCGGCTGGAGGCCGAGCTGGAGGCGCACGGCCCGGCTCCGCTGCACGAGCGGCTCCGCGGGCTGGATCCGGAGGCGGCCGGGGCGATCCTGCCGAGCAACGGCCGCAGGATCGTCCGCGCGCTGGAGGTCGTCGAGCTGACCGGGAGGCCGTTCTCCGCCTCGATGCCCTCCTACGACGCGGTCTACGACAGCGTGCAGCTCGGCGTCGAGGTGCCCAGGCCGGTGCTGGACGAGCGGGTCGGGCTCCGGGTGGACCGCATGTGGCGGGCAGGGCTGGTGGAGGAGGTCCGGACGCTGGCGGGGCGGGGCCTGGCCGAGGGGCGGACCGCCGGACGGGCGCTCGGCTACGCCCAGGTGCTGCGCTTCCTGACCGGGGAGTGGACCGAGGAGCAGGCCAAGGAGGAGACGGTCCGGGCGACGCGCCGGTTCGTGCGCCGGCAGGAGTCGTGGTTCCGCCGCGACCCCCGGGTGGTCTGGCTCCCCCAGCAGGCCCCCGATCTGCTGGAGCGGGCGCTGGCGCGGGTGCGCCGGTGAGCGGCCGTGTCCGGCGCCCGCGCGGATAGGGTGAGGGCATGCGCTTCGTGAAGGGCCACGGCACCGAGAACGACTTCGTCATCCTCCCCGACCCGGAGGGCGAGCTGGAGTTGTCCGGCTCCCTCGTGGCGGCGATCTGCGACCGAAGGGCCGGGATCGGCGCCGACGGGGTGCTGCGGGTGGTGCGCACCAAGCTCAGCCCGGAGGTGGCCGACCAGGCGGGCGAGGCGGAGTGGTTCATGGACTACCGCAACGCCGACGGCAGCCTGGCCGAGATGTGCGGCAACGGGACGCGGGTCTTCGCCCGCTACCTGGTCGATGCCGGTCTGGCGGAGGCCGGTGAGTTCGCCGTGGCCACCCGGGCGGGGGTCAAGCGGGTACGGCTGGCGGAGACCGGCGACGTGACGGTGGACATGGGCCCGCCCCGGGTGCTGGGCGAGAGCCGGGCGAGCGTGGCCGGGCAGGAGTACGGCGGGCTCCGCGTCGACATGGGCAATCCCCACCTGGCCTGCGTCATCGGCGACCCGGTGGCCGGTCTCGACCTGACCCGCCAGCCCGGGTTCGACCCCGCGGACTTCCCGCACGGGGTGAACGTCGAGCTGATCAACGCGGTGGGCCCGCGCCGGATCGTGATGCGGGTCTTCGAACGCGGCTCGGGGGAGACGCGGTCCTGCGGGACCGGCGCGGTCGCCTCGGCGGTGGCCGCCGCGCACCTGGCGGGGGAGAGCACGGGCAGCTGGGAGGTCGAGGTGCTCGGCGGCACGGTCACCGTCACCCTCGACGAGCGGACCAGCCATCTGGCCGGTCCCGCCGTCCTGGTGGCCTCCGGAGAGCTCTCCTTCTGATGACGCCGTGCGGCCCCGGGACTTGCCGAGTGTTGTTCTGGTGAGTCATCCTGAGTTCCTTCGATGAACTCAGGAGGAGCGGCATGGCGGACGCGCAGGCGACGGCGACGGCGGTCAAAGGGGTGATCGGGAAGCTCGGCGGCGGCTTCATGATCTCGCGTGAGGCCAAGGCGGCGAGCGAGCGGGCGGGACTGGCCGGGCGGGCGATGTACTTCCGCGGCCGGTGCGGGGTGCTCGGCGAGGTGGACGCGGACGTGGTCCGCTCCGCCGTGGCCTTCTTCCCCGCCGGGCACGTCCGGGCCAACTGGGAGGCCGGGCGGTCGCTGCCGGTGGACAAGGCGGTGGAGCTCTACGCGGAGGCCTGCCACGCCTGGGGCCGCCGCCGGCTCGGCGCCTTCGGCGGGGCCGCCCGCCTGGCGGAGCTGCTGGAGCGGGTAGCCGCCGAGGCCGAGGTGGCGGGCGCCCGCTCTTCGCCGGATGGCGGGCCGTACCGCTGCCGGACGACGCCCCGGCCCGGGCGACCCAGCTCATGCACGTGCTGCGCGAACTGCGCGGCGGCCTGCACGCGGTGGCGGTGCTGGCCGAAGGGCTGACCCCGCTGCAGGCCATGCTGCTCGAGTCGCACGAGTCCCCGCTGGGCGACATGCCGGGGGAGGCCATGGCGCGCTTCTTCGAGTGGCCGGAGCCGTACCCGGTGCTCGGCCCGGAACTCGCCGGGGCCCGGGTGCGGGCCGAGGAGCTCACCGACCGGCTGATGGCGCCCGCCTTCGCGGTGCTGGACGAGGCGGAGTCGGCGGAGCTGGCGGATCTGCTCGGCGAGGCCGGGACGGGCGCGGGGTAGCCATCGGTCTGCTCGGCGAGGCCGGGACGGGCGCGGGATGGCCGTGGAATGGCCGCCGGGCGGCCGGTTCGTTTGGGTCATC
Organism: Planomonospora algeriensis; assembly: GCF_977012225.1. NCBI lineage: Bacteria > Bacillati > Actinomycetota > Actinomycetes > Streptosporangiales > Streptosporangiaceae > Planomonospora > Planomonospora algeriensis. The sequence goes on from NZ_CDRNDK010000435.1 coordinate 4,777, forward strand.
CCTCCCGAGCTGGCAGACTGACGTCCCATGGACGTGGACATCTGGGCCTGGGTGGGCGACACCCAGCGGCAACTGCACGAAGCCGGTAACACCGGTCTGGCCATGGCGATCGGCAGCGTGCCCGCGCAGGCACTGGAGGGCCGGTACGGGCAGCTCGACGTGCTGGCGCCGGCCATCGCGCAGGAGGCGGAGAAGCTGGAGCTGCCCTGGCTCGAGTTCTACGCCCGCTACTGGCACCTGATCGGCCGCGTCGGGGACCGCGCGCAGGGCGTGGTCGCGCTCGACGACGCGCGGACCCTGGTGGAGTTCGCCCGCCGCGAGGACGTCCGCGACTGCCCGGCCGCCCCGGTGCGGTCGAGGCGCGCGATCGCGCAGGCCAACACCGACGGCCGCGGCC
>NZ_CDRNDK010000436.1:0-5163 GCF_977012225.1 Planomonospora algeriensis
TGCTCGCCGGCACGGTGTTCCCCGCTCGTCCTCGTGGGGCTGAGCGCGGCCCATGTCCTCCTCGCCCGTCGCGCCGCCGCTCCGCCGCCCTCGATCGCTCCGGATCCCGGCGGGTGCCCGGCCGCGCCCGGGACCGGTGAGCGGCCGGTCCCGTCCCGGAACGGCGGCCTGAAGGGGTTGCGTCGAGCCGTCCCCAGGGCCGTCGGTCCCGGCTCCGGGCGGAGGGCGGAGGTCGGAGGGCGGGGGCAGAGGGCGGTCAGGCCGGGATCGAGACGCCGACGCCGCCGCGGGTGTGCGCGCCGTACCGCTCCTTCTCGCGGGCGATGTCCAGCGGCCGGATCCGGGCCCGGCCCGCCAGGACCTCCTCGGTGACCAGGTCGGCGGGGAGCAGCCAGGAGACCTCGAACTCCAGGCCGTCGGGGTCCTTGGCGTACAGCGCCTTGGTGGTGGAGTGGTCGGAGGCGCCGGCCAGGGCGTCGAGTTCGCTCAGCTTGACCGCGATCCGCTCCAGCTCCGCCAGGGTGTCCACCTCCCAGGCCAGGTGGTAGAGGCCGACGGTCGAACGCCCGGCGGCCGAGGGGCCGGCCTGGGCGCCGAGCTGGAAGAGGCCGAGGTCATGGTCGTTGCCGGACCCCTCGGCCTGGAGGAACGCCGCTCCCGGCATGCTCATGACGACCCGGAAGCCGAGGGCCTCCTGGTAGAAGGCGACGCTGCGCTCGACGTCGCGCACGTACAGGACCGCGTGGTTGAGCCGCTGGACCGGCATGGTGACTCCCTGAGGTCTAAAAGTTGAACTCTCAAGTACTTTAACCCCAGAAACTTGAGAGTTCAACTAAACTGGCTCCGTGACGAGATGGCTGGACGATGACGAGCAACGTGTGTGGCGGTCCTTCCTGGCGGCCTCCCAGGTGATCCAGGAAGAGCTGGACCGCCAGTTGCAGCGGGACTCCGGCATGCCGCACGCCTACTACGCGGTGCTGGTGCGGCTCTCGGAGGCGCCGGAGCGCCGGATGCGGATGAGCGATCTGGCCGTCGCGGTCAACTCCTCGCAGAGCAGGCTCTCCCACGCGGTCGCGCGCCTGGAGGAGCGCGGCTGGGTGCGCCGCCTGCCCTGTCCGGGGGATCGGCGGGTGAGCTGGGCGGTGCTCACCGACACCGGACACGCCGCGCTGACCGCCGCCGCGCCCGGACACGTCGAGGCCGTACGGCGCTGCCTGTTCGACCGGCTCACCCCCGAGCAGACCGGACAGCTCGCCGCGATCTGTGCGGCGGTACTGGGCGAGCGGCGCTCCTGAGCGGCCGCTCCACGCCGAGCGGGTGGCGAGCGGGTGGCGAGCGGTCAGTCCCGCCCGGCGCCGGCCGGGGCGGCCCTGGTCGCGGCCAGGTAGGCCACCGGGTCGGCGATGATCCGGTGGATCACCTGTCCGGCCGCGCCGAGCGTCGCCGCGTCGCCGCCGAGGTGGGAGACGACCAGGTCGGGTACGGCGTCGCGGATCGCCGCAAGCCGGGCGGCGACGGTCTCGCGCACCGGGCCGGAGATCCACGGGAAGAGCGGGGCGAAGACGCCGCCCAGCACGATCGTGCCGGGGTCGAACAGGTGGACGGCGGAGGTCAGCGCCAGGCCGAGTGCGTGCCCGGCGCGCTCGCAGGCGGCCAGCGCCGCCGCGTCCCCATCGCGGAGGCGGCCGGTCAGCTCCTCGACGCCGCCGGCCCCGGCCGCGCGGAGCAGCGCCTCCTGCCCGGCGTACTGCTCCAGGCAGCCCCGGCCGCCGCAGCGGCAGGCCGGGCCGTCGGGGAAGACGACCACGTGGCCGAGCTCGCCGGCGAGCCCGTGGGCGCCCCGGAAGAGCGCGCCGCCCACGACGAGGCCGGCGCCGATGCCGACCTCCCCGGAGACGTGCAGGAAGTCACGGAGGAAGTCACGGTGGCCGGAGCCGAACCAGAGCTCGCCCAGGGCGGCCAGGTTGGCCTCGTTGTCCACGGTCGGCAGCGGGACCGGGGCGGGCTCGGCGGGACCGGCCGGTCTCTCGATGGCCGTGGCGGCCGGCGGGGTCAGGAGGCCGCTCAGGAGCTCGCCGACGTGCACGTCCCGCCAGCCGAGGTTGGGGGCGCTGTGCACCAGCCCGTCGTCCACCGGGCCGGGGACGGCGAGGGTCGATCCGGCGACCGTCAGGCCCATCGAGCGGGCTTCGTCCACAGCCTCACGGGCGAGTTCTCGCAGGTGGCTCAGGGTTTCCACAGGCGAGGCGGTCCGGTTGTCCACAGCCTGTGCACGGCGCAGCCGTACCTCCAGGGTCAGGTCCACGACGCAGGCGGAGAGGTAGTCGACGTTGATCTCCAGGCCGAGCGCCGCGACCCGTCCGCCGCTGAGCGCGACCGCGGTGCCCGGCCGGCCGCGCTCGCCCCGGGACGGGACCCCGGTCTCGGTGACCATGCCCGCGGCGAGCAGGTCGGCGACCATCTTGGAGACGGTGGTCTTGGTCAGCCCGGTCATCTCGGCCAGCGCGGCCCGGGTGACCGGCCCGCTCCGCCGGACCTCGCCCAGGACCACCCCCAGGTTGCGGGCGCGCATCGAGTCGTGGCGTACGGCCTGTGTCATGGAACACCCACCTCTTGACGATCCCACTTCCAGGACGCATATTAAATCCATTAAGTGGACTAAATCGGAGGACCGGCCCATGAACGCCTACACGCCCACCCCGCAGGACCGCTTCACCTTCGGCCTGTGGACGGTCGGATGGTCGGCGCGCGACCCGTTCGGCGACGCCACCCGGGCCGCCCTCGACCCGGTGGAGACCGTGCACCGGCTCAGCGAGCTCGGCGCCTACGGCGTGACCTTCCACGACGACGACCTGCTCGCCGTCGAACCTGACCGGGACAAGGCGATCGAGCGCTTCAAGGGCGCCCTGGCCGAGACCGGCCTGAAGGTCCCGATGGCCACCACCAACCTGTTCACCCACCCGGTCTTCAAGGACGGCGGGTTCACCAGCAACGACCGCGACGTCCGGCGCTACGCCCTGCGCAAGGTCATCCGCAACATCGACCTGGCCGCCGAACTGGGCGCGACCACCTACGTCCTGTGGGGCGGCCGCGAGGGCGCCGAGTCCGACGCCGCCAAGGACGTCAAGGCCGCGCTCGACCGCTACAAGGAGGGCCTCGACCTGCTGACCTCCTATGTGATCGACAAGGGCTACGACATCCGGTTCGCCCTGGAGCCCAAGCCGAACGAGCCGCGCGGCGACATCCTGCTCCCGACGATCGGCCACGCGCTGGCCTTCATCAACGAGCTGGAGCACTCCGAGCGGGTGGGCCTCAACCCCGAGGTCGGCCACGAGCAGATGGCCGGGCTGAACTTCGTGCACGGCATCGCGCAGGCGCTCTGGCACGGCAAGCTCTTCCACATCGACCTGAACGGCCAGCACGGTCCCAAGTACGACCAGGACCTGATCTTCGGCCACGGTGACCTGAAGAGCGCGTTCTTCCTGGTCGACCTGCTGGAGAACGAGGGCTACGAGGGTCCGCGCCACTTCGACTACAAGCCGCTGCGCACCGACGACGCCTCCGACGTGTGGGAGTCGGCCGCCGCCAACATGCGCACCTACCTGATCCTCAAGGAGAAGTCCGCGGCCTTCCGCGCCGACCCCGAGGTGGCCGAGGCGCTGGCCGCCAGCCGGGTCGGCGAGCTGTCGCAGCCCACGCTGGCCCCCGGCGAGACCCTCGACGACCTGGCCCGCGACGACTTCGACCTGGACGCCGCCGCCGAGCGCGGCTTCCACTTCACCCGGCTCAACCAGCTCGCGCTGGAGCACCTCCTCGGAGTGCGCGGATGACCGGTGCGCGAACCCTCGTGGCCGGGGTGGACTCCTCCACCCAGAGCTGCAAGGTGGTGATCAGGGACGCCGTGACCGGCGCCCTGGTCCGCCAGGGCCGGGCCGCCCACCCCGACGGGACCGAGGTCGGCCCCGAGGCCTGGTGGACGGCCCTGGGCGAGGCCGTGGACCGGGCGGGCGGGCTGGACGACGTCGCTGCCGTCAGCGTTGCGGCGCAGCAGCACGGCATGGTCTGCCTGGACGAGTCCGGGCAGGTCGTGCGCGACGCGCTGCTCTGGAACGACACCCGCTCGGCGCAGGCCGCGGCCGACCTGGTCGCGGAGCTGGGCGGACCGGCGGCGTGGGCGGCGGCGGTCGGCAGCGTGCCGGTCGCGTCGTTCACCGTGAGCAAGCTGCGCTGGCTGGCCGAGCACGAGCCGGACTCCGCCCGCCGTACGGCCTCGGTCTGCCTGCCGCACGACTGGCTGACCTGGCGGCTGGCCGGGCGGTCGGGGGCGCCCGTCACCGACCGCGGTGACGCCTCCGGGACCGGTTACTGGTCGCCCGCGACCGGGTCCTACCGCACCGACCTGCTCAAGGCCGCCCTCGGTTCCGTCCCGCAGCTCCCCCGGGTGCTGGGCCCCCGGGACGGTGCGGGCGAGGTCCGCCTCGCCCGCGACCCCGCGCGCAGGCGTGGGGGAGCGCCCCGGTCCCGGACGGAGCACTGCTCGCTCCCGGGACCGGGGACAACATGGCCGCCGCCCTCGGGGTGGGCGCGCGGCCGGGCGACGTGGTGGTGTCCATCGGCACGTCGGGGACGGCGTTCGCGGTGGCCGAGGCGCCGAGCGCGGACCCGAGCGGGGCCGTGGCCGGGTTCGCCGACGCGACCGGCCGGTTCCTGCCGCTGGTGTGCACGCTCAACGCGGCGCGGGTCCTCGACGCGGCCGCCCGGATGCTCGGGGTCGGCCTCGACCGGCTGGGCGAGCTGGCCCTGTCCGCTCCTGCGGGCGCGGGCGGGCTGGTCTGCGTGCCGTACCTCGAAGGGGAGCGGACCCCGAACCTGCCGGAGGCGACCGGGTCGCTGCACGGGCTGACCCTGGAGACCTCCACCCCCGGCCACCTGGCCCGGGCGGCGGTCGAGGGCATGCTCTGCCACCTGGCCGACGCCTTCGACGCCCTCGGGCTGGACCCGGCCCGGGTGCTGCTCGTCGGCGGCGGGGCCCGGTCGGAGGCCGTACGGCGGATCGCCCCGGCGGTCTTCGGGCGGCCGGTGGTCGTGCCCGAGCCGGGGGAGTACGTCGCGGACGGCGCGGCGCGGCAGGCCGCCTGGCTGCTGGCCGGCACCGGCGAGCCG
>NZ_CDRNDK010000437.1:0-5123 GCF_977012225.1 Planomonospora algeriensis
CCGCGGCAGGCCGTCCAGGCCGTGTGCCGCAACCCGCTGGCCGAACCCGGCATGCTCGGCGTCACCGCCGGCGCGGGCGTGGGCGCGATCTCGCTGCTGGCCCTCGTGCCGCTCGCCGGGATCTGGTCGATGTCCGCGGCGGCCATGGCCGGGGCACTGGCCGCCTCCGCCGCGGTGTACCTGCTGTCGTGGCGCGGCGGGCTGAACTCCGACCGCCTGGTGCTGATCGGCGTCGGCGTGCAGGCGGCGTGCACCGCCGTCACCGTGCTGATCATCGTCAAGGCGGACCCCTGGAACACCGCCATGGCGCTGACCTGGCTGTCCGGCTCCACCTACGGCCGCGTCCCGGCCCAGCTCATCCCGGTCGCCCTGGCCCTGGCCCTGGTGCTCCCGCTGATCGTCTGGCTCCGCCGCGACCTGGACCTGCTCTCCCTGGACGAGGACAGCCCCCGCGTCCTCGGCGTCCCCCTGGAGCCGGTACGGCTGGCCGCGCTGGGCGGCTCGGTGCTGCTGACCGCCACCGCGGTCTCCGCCGTGGGCGTGATCGGCTTCGTCGGCCTGATCGCCCCGCACGCCGCCCGTGCCCTGGTCGGCGCGGGCCACGCCCGCGTCCTGCCCGTGGCGGTGCTGCTCGGCGCCCTGCTGGTGAGCCTGGCCGACACGCTCGGGCGCACCGTCATCGCCCCGGCCCAGGTGCCCGCCGGGCTCGTCACCGCGCTGCTCGGCACGCCGTACTTCGTCTGGCTGCTGTGGCGCTCCCGGGCGCAGGCGGACGGCTGACCGGCCGGCTCCGGGCACTGATCGCGGCCGGGGCCGGTCGGCGTCAGGCGACATCGTCGGCAACGAGGACCCGGAGGTCGTCGAGGCTCGCGTGCCGTCCCGCGCGCTCAAGGTGCGCGATCCGGCGGGCGTGCGAGGTCTTCATGGCCTCGAACAGCTTACGGATCTCTCGGGCGTTGCCGTGGGCGAACCTCTCCGCATGAGCGTCCACATGGTCGCTGATCGCGCGGAGCGTGCCGCCGGAGAGCTCGAAGCCTGCGGCTTCCACCTGCTGAGCGAGGATGTCGACCAGTTCCTCCCGGCTGTACGGGGCGAAGCGAATGCTCTGGGAGAAACGGGAGGCCAGGCCGGGATTGGCCTTGAGGAAACCGTCCATCTCATCCGTGTATCCGGCCGCGACAACGATCACCTCGTCCCTGTGGTCCTCCATCAGTTTGACGAGGGTGTCGATGGCCTCCTGCCCGAAGTCATGACCGGTTCCCGCCGGACGGGCCAGGGTGTACGCCTCGTCGATGAACAGCACGCCGCCCCGCGCACGTTCGAAGACCTCAGTGGTCTGCACAGCCGTATGGCCGACGTAGCGTCCGACGAGATCGGTACGGGAGACCTCGACCACCTGGCCGCGGGCCAGGACTCCGAGAGCGGCCAGGAGTTCTCCGTACAGGCGCGCGACCGAGGTCTTCCCGGTTCCGGGCGGCCCGGAGAAGATCAGATGGTCGGGCATCGGATCGGACGGCAGTCCGGCCTGTTCACGACGGCGGGTCGTCGAGATCACGTCGAGGAGGTCCCGTATCCGGTCTTTCACCTCCTGGAGGCCGATCATCGCGGCGAGCCGGTCGAGGACCGCCTGCAGCTGGTCCGGGTCTTTCGCGCCGTTGTACGAGACCCCCAGCCCGCGGTCGACGATGCCTTCCAGATCTTCGGGGAGCAGCAAGGCCAGCTCTTCGTGCGATAGATCGTCTTCCCGGTCGGCGAGTCTCAGCGCCTGCTGCTCCAGAACGGCTTCGAAGATGCGCCGCGCCTCCCGCCCGTTGCCGAAGGTCTCCTTGCGCCGGTCCAGTTGGAAATGACCGACCAGCATGCCGCGGGTCTCTTCGGTGAGCTCGAAGCCGTGCCGTACCGCGAGTTGTTCGACGATGGCGGTCAGCTCGGCGGGGCTGTAGTCCTCGAACTCGATGATGCGGGAGATCCGTGATTCCAGTCCCGGATTGGCCGCCAGGAACTCGCGCATCTCGGCCGGGTATCCGGCGAAGATGACGATGACCTCATCGCGATGGTCCTCCAGCAGCTTGACCAGCGTATCGATGGCCTCCTGCCCGAAGTCGCCTCCCGAACCGAAGCGACGCGACAGGGTGTACGCCTCGTCGATGAACAGCACGCCGCCCCGCGCCCTGTCGAAGACCGCAGCGGTCTTCTGGGTGGTCTCGCCGAGCGCCTTCCCCACGAGGTCCGCGCGGGACACCTCGGTGAAATGGCCTGTGGCCACCATGCCCAGTACCGCGAGGAGCCGCCCGTAGAGCCGGGCGACGGTGGTCTTCCCCGTCCCCGGGGCGCCGGAGAACACCATGTGCCGCCCGATGGCCGGCCCTTCGGGCAGCCCTGCCCTGCGGCGCTGCTCGGCGACGCGCAGGAACTTGACCAGTTTCCGAATCTCCCGTTTGACTTCTTTCAGACCCACCATGGCCTCGAGATCGGCTAGCAGCGCCTCCACGCGCTCACCGGCCGGCACCGGCCCGGATGGAGCGGGCTCCGCTGCGTCCGCGCCGAAAGCAGCGGTTTCGGCCGGCTGCTCGAAGGCGGTCTCCCCTGGCGCCGCCGCGGTCTCAGCGTTCATCTCGGCATCGATGAGGTCGGCCCCGCCGTTGTCCTGCGACACCACGCCGCGGGTCTCGACCGTGGAGCCCCGAACGGTGAAGATCCCTCGGCCCTCATTGCCGGTGATCGTGCAATCAACGAGGACCGCCGCCGCAGCCGCGCCGACGACGACGCCCGCCGTGGTGCTGCCGGTCACCCTGGTTCCCTCGAGGCTGAGGGAACCCCAGGCGTCGGCTCCCGCTCCTGCGTCGCACTGCGCGATCACCCCGGCCCGGATCATGGCAGTTCCCGAGGACTGCGCGAAGACGCCGTACTGTGCGGCTCCGATGACATCGCCTTCACCGAAGTAGGCCGTCGCGTGCTCGTCCACGACGATGCCGTGGCGTTTGGCACCCTGAACCGCGACCCTGTCGGCCGTCAAGAAGGCGGAATCCGTGCACCAGATGCCGTCCGCTCCTGGATCAGAGATGAGGAGCCGCTGGACGTCGGCCTGAGCGTTGTCGCGAACCACCAGGCCGCACTGTCCCGAGCGGAGGACGCCGCCCCCGCGGATCGCGACGTTCGCATGGTTCTGAAGCAGGATGCCCCCGCGCTTCGGATCCTCGATCCAGCACTCTTCGATCCACGGAGCGGATCCGGTGTTCACCCAGATGCCGTGCTCTCCCGCCGCCAGGATCCGGGTGTCTCTCATCGTGACCTTGCTGCCACCGTGCAGGGCTATCCCGCATTCCTCCGGACTGATCACTTCGGTGTTCTCGATGACTCCGGCAGAGTCCTGGTAGACGACCGCACCGTTCCTCAACCGGCAGCTGCGCAGGATCAGCTCCGCTCCGCCCCAAGCCCTGACCGCCTGGCTGGTGCCGCTGACGAACTCGCAGCTTTCGGCGATGAGGGTGCCGCCTGCCGCGCCCACCACCCATCCCTCGGAATGCCAGTTGCGCATTACCAGGCCCTGCAGCGTGAAGTGGCCCTCCACCTGGAGGTCGTACTTGCCGGCACCGTCCACGATCACAGAACCCGGGCCGGCGACCGCAGTGATCACCGCAGTGCCCCTGCAGCGGCAGGCCTCCGCTCTGTAGTGGCCGGGCTCGACATGGATACGGCGTACGACTCCGGGCGGAGCGGGCATCCGGAGCGCGTCCAGGATCGTCCGAAACGCCTGCGGCGCGGTCTGGGACACCAGCAGATCGAGCACGTGCCTCCTTCAGTCAGAACGCCCCTGAGGTCCCGCTGCCGGTCGAGCATGCCGCTGCGCTCCGGCTCGTCGGGGCCAGGCATGTGCTTCGGCCGGGCCGCGTCCCCGGTGCGGTGCGGAAGGCCCGGCGAGGCGGGTGGCTGTGTTGATCTTAGGCGGCCTCACCGGCCCGCCGCCATGTCCGGCGGGCCGGTCCGTGGGCCGGGGATGGAGCGGGGGCTTCAGGGCGAGGCGATCGCGGCCAGCACGTCGAGTCCGGCGGCGCGGCGGGCGGGCGGTATCCCCGCCACCAGCCCTGCCAGAGCGGCCGCGGCAACGATGAGCAGGAGCCGACCGACCGGCAGCGTCAGGGTGGCCTGTGTGGCGCCGCCCAGGGCGGAGACCGTGCCCGCGGCGAAGGCGACGCCCAGGACGAGGCCGAGGACGATCGCCAGGGCCACGACGAGGACCGCCTCACCGCGGATCATCCAGCGCAGTTGCGCACCGGTCATGCCGACCGCTCGCAGCAGCCCGATCTCACGGGTCCGCTCGATGATGGACAGCGCGAGGGTATTGGTGACGCCCAGCAGCGCGATGAGGACGGCGAGCATGAGCAGTACGGTCACCAGTCCGAGGACCTGGTCGATCGTGAGGCTCCGTGCCGCGGCGGCGCTCGCCTGGTCACGCACCTGGGCGGTCGGTTCGTCGGCGAGGGCGGCGCTGATCGCCTTCTCGGCGGCGTCGTCGCTCACCCCGTCGGCGACCTTCACCAGCACTCCGGCGTCGACGTTCTCCCGGTAGTTGCGGGCGAAGGTGTCCAACGAGATGACGTAGCCGGTCGACAGGGCCTGGGCGTCGCGGTCCCGCAGGACGCCGACCACGGTCAGCCGCTGCGTGCCGGTGCGGGAGAACGTCATCTCCAGGGTGTCGCCGATCCGCAGCCGCCGCTCCCCCGCGACGTTCTCGGCCAGGACGATCCCGCCCCCGGAGACGGCGTCCAGCCTGCCCTCGACCATGTGCAGCGAGGAGACCTGGGACAGGGTCGCCGGGTCGACGGCGGTGAGCGCCTCGGTCCTCGTGCCGTCCTTCCAGTGGCCGTACCGGATGCGGGAGGCCACCGCGACCTGAGGCAGTTCGCTCACGTGGTGGTGCACGTGGTGCGACAGGCCGCCGAGCATCTCGTTGCGCGCGCTCTCCACGACGAAGTCGGCCGTGATCGCCTCGGTGTACGACCGCTGGATCGAGTCCTTGACCGAGGCGCCCAGCACGGCCATGAAGCTGATCAGCGCCAGGCCGAGGGCCAGGGCCAGGGCGGTCGCGGCGGTGCGGCGCGGCGCCCGCGCGGCGGACTCGC
>NZ_CDRNDK010000438.1:0-5123 GCF_977012225.1 Planomonospora algeriensis
CGTTCCGGCGCGAAGAGCGCCCCACCGGCACCGGCGCCGAGCCGCCCGCCCCGGCGCCCTGACCGGTTCGGCGCTCTCGCCCCGGACCTGGAAGACCGCCCTGGAAATCCTGCGCGAACGGACGGCTCGCAACTGATGAAGCGCATCCTCAGCCTGGCCCTGACCGGCCTGGCCGTGGCCGGCACGCTCGTGCTCGGCGCGTCGGCGGCGTCCGCGGCCACCCACCCGGTACGGCCCGCGGTCGCGGCCGGGGCCACCGCCTCCGCCTCCGCCACAGCCGCCGGTACGGCCTCCGTCGCGCTCGCCCCGCTGGCCTCGCCCACCCCGTCCGGTCCGTCCGGCCCCAAGGGCACGACCGGCCCCGGCAAGGACTCGGTGACGATCGACCTCAACGGCGTGGGCGGCAAGCCCAGCCAGTCGATCGTCCTCATGCTGGGCCTGACGGTGCTGTCCGTGGCGCCGGCGATCCTGCTGCTCTGCACCAGCTTCACCAAGATCTTCGTGGTGCTGAGCATCACCCGCAACGCGCTGGGCCTGGCCAGCGTCCCGCCGAACCAGGTGCTGGCCGGCCTGGCGATCTTCATCAGCCTGTTCATCATGGGCCCCGTCGCCTCGGACGTGAACGACAAGGCGATCCAGCCCTACCTCAAGGGCGAGAAGAGCGTCTCCCAGGCCGTCGAGGCCGGCACCCCGGCGGTGCGGGAGTTCCTGACCAAGCACACCCGCAAGGACGACCTGGCGCTCTTCACCAAGATCGCCGACCAGCCGAAGCCGGCCAACGCCGACGCGGTGCCGATGACCACGCTCATCCCGGCGTTCGTCCTGTCGGAGCTGCGGGCCGCGTTCATCATCGGGTTCGTCATCTACGTGCCGTTCCTCATCATCGATCTGGTCATCTCGGCCGCCCTGATGTCGATGGGCATGATGATGCTCCCGCCGGTCACGGTGGCGATGCCCTTCAAGCTCCTGCTCTTCGTGCTCGTCAACGGCTGGGGACTCATCGTGACGTCCCTGGTCGGCAGTTACCAGTAGCCCGGCTTCCAGGTAAGGACCTCCACGACCGTGACCGACACCCAGGTGCTGCACATCGGCACCCAGGCCATGATGCTCGCCACCAAGCTGGGCGCCCCGATCCTGGTGACCGCGCTGCTCATCGGTTTCGTCATCTCGCTCTTCCAGTCGGTGACCCAGATCCAGGAGGTCACCCTCTCCTTCGTGCCCAAGGCGGCCGGGGTGTGCGTGGCCCTCATCTTCAGCGGCAACTGGATGCTGCACGAGATGGTGGCCTTCACCACGCAGCTGTTCGACCAGGTCCCGCAGCTCATCCACGGCGGCTGAGCCCGTGGAGGGGATGCTCTCGGAGACCACGCTGGTCGCGTTGCTGCTGGCCTCGGTCCGGTCGGCCGCCTGGCTGCTGATCAGCCCGCCGTTCAACAACAAGGCGATCCCCGGCCAGATCAAGGCGCTGCTCGCGGTCGCGATCGCCCTCCCGCTGGCCCCCAAGTTGGCCGCCCAGATCTCCGACGTCTCCCCCGCCGCCATGCTGGTCGTCGCCACCGAGCAGGCCGTCGTCGGCGTCGCCCTCGGCTTCCTGACCGCCATGGTCTTCGCCGCGGTCCAGGCCGCCGGGGACCTCCTCGACATCTTCGGCGGCTTCTCCCTGGCCACCGCCTTCGACCCGATATCGATGTCGTCCAACTCGGTGTTCGGCAAGTTCTACGGCCTGCTCTGCACCACGCTGCTGCTGGTCAGCGGCGGCTACCAGTTCGTGCTGCTGGGCTTCACCCAGACCTACCGGCTGCTCCCGCTGGACGGCGCCCTGTCGCTGGAGACCCTCAGCGAGCTGATCACCGGCGGCCTGGCCGACCTGTTCGTCTCCGCCCTGCAGATCGCCGGCCCGATCATCGCGGTGCTGTTCATCGCCGACCTCGCGCTCGGCCTGCTCAGCAAGGCCGCCCCGGCCCTGAACGCCTTCTCCCTCGGATTCCCGGTGAAGATCTTCCTGACCCTGGCCCTGGCCGGCATCGCCATCTCGGTGCTGCCCGGCGTGATCGACGGGCTGACCGACCGCGCGGTGCGCATGATGACGGGACTGGCGAACGGATGAGCGGCGGAGGCGGTGGCGAGAAGACCGAGCAGCCCACAGCGAAGAAGAAGCAGGACGCGCAGAAGGAAGGGCAGATCGCCCGGACGCCGGACTTCGGCGCGTGGGCGTCGATGCTGGCGGCGGGCGTGCTCATGCCGATGGTGCTGGAGGACTCGGTCGAGGCGGCCGAGGCCGTCATGCTCCGGGTGGGCGAGGTCATCGAGAACCCCGACCCGGCGCTGGGGCTGCAGATCCTCATCTCCGGCCTGGGCGACGCCATGCTGGCCGTCGCGCCGATCGCGGCCGCCACCGTGGTCATCACCATCGCCGCCGCCGCGGGCCAGGGCGGCCTGAAGCCGGCCACCAAGCTGTTCAAGCCGCAGTTCAAGAAGCTCAACCCGCTGCAGGGCCTGAAGCGGATGTTCGGCGAGCAGGCGCTGTGGGAGAGCGCCAAGGCGCTGATGAAGACCGCCACGCTGACCGGCATCGCCTACATGGCCATCCGCGACCTGATCCCGATCCTGCTGGCCTCCGGCTCCCTGCCCCTGGGCGTGCTGCTGTCCAGCGCCGGCGACGCGATCCTGTCGCTGATGCGCTTCGCGGGCGCGACCGGCCTGGCGCTGGCCGCCGCCGACTACGCGATGGCGCGCCGCCGCATCGGCAAGCAGCTGAGGATGACCAAGCAGGAGGTCAAGGAGGAGTACAAGCGCTCCGAGGGCGACCCCCACGTCAAGGGGCAGATCCGCGCCCGCCAGCAGGCGATGGCCCGCAACCGCATGATGGCCGACGTCCCCACGGCCGACGTGGTCCTGGTCAACCCCACCCACGTCGCGGTGGCGCTGCGCTACGACCCGTCCAAGGGCGCCCCCCGGGTGGTCGCCAAGGGCTCGGGCACCATCGCGGCGAAGATCCGTGAGATCGCCGCCGAGAACCGCATCCCGATGGTCCAGGACGTCCCGCTGGCCCGCGCGCTGCACTCCAGCTGCGACATCGGCCAGGAGATCCCCGCCGAGATGTACGGCGCCATCGCCAAGGTGCTGGCCTTCGTGATGACCCTCAAGGCCAAGGGCTCGGCCGCCGGCACGCACCGCCTCGCCGCCTGAGCGGGCGCACCGGCCACCCCGCCGCCCGCTGTCCCACCGCTTGAGCGCCCGCCGCCCTGGTCCCGCATCCGCGGCGCGGGGCATGACTCCCGGTACGGCGCGGAGGGTAGGGAGAACCGGGGACGGAAGGAGGCCGCGATGCGCGCGCTGCGGTTGCCCGGCTGGAAGTCCGGTCCGGAGCTGGTGGAGGTGCCCGACCCGGAGCCCGGGCCGGGGCAGGTGGTGATCCGGGTCGAGGGCGCGGGCGCCTGCCACTCCGACCTGCACCTGATGCGCGACTTCGAGCCCGGGGCGCTGCCCTGGGACCCGCCCTTCACCCTCGGCCACGAGAACGCCGGCCGGGTCCACGCGCTCGGCGAGGGGGTCACCGGCCTGGAGGCGGGGCAGCCGGTGGCGGTGTACGGGCCGTGGGGCTGCGGGGTGTGCCCGCGCTGCCAGGCCGGGATCGAGACCTACTGCGAGAACCCGGCGGGCGCACCGGTGCCGGGGGCGGCGGCGGGCTCGGGGCCGACGGGGGCATGGCCGAGTACATGCTCGTCCCGCACTCGCGCCTGCTGGTCCCGCTGCCCGCGGGGCTGGACCCGGTCGCGGCCGCGCCGCTCACCGACGCCGCCCTGACGCCCTACCACGCGATCCGCCGCTCCTGGCCGAAGCTGGCGCCGGGCGCCACGGCCGTGGTCATCGGCGCCGGAGGGCTGGGCCACCTGGCCGTGCAGATCCTCAAGGCCACCACTGCCGCGCGGATCGTCGCCGTCGACACCCGCGCCGAGGCGCTCCGCCAGGCGCTGGAGTCCGGCGCCGACCTGGCCGTCCCGTCCGGGGACGGCGCCGCCGGGGAGATCCGTACGGCCACCGGCGGCCGGGGCGCGGACGTGGTGCTGGACTTCGTCGGCGCGGACGCCACGCTGGCCCTGGCGGTCGCGGTCGTCCGCGTGCTGGGCGACATCACCGTCGTCGGGATCGGCGGCGGCACGCTGCCCCTGTCGTTCTTCTCCCCGCCGTACGAGGTCTCGGTGCAGAGCACCTACTGGGGCAGCAGGCCCGAACTGGTCGAGGTCCTCGACCTGGCCGCCCGCGGGCTCATCCGGCCCGCAGTCACCGTCTTCACCCTGGACGAGGCCGCCGAGGTCTACCGGCGGCTGGAGCGCGGCGAGCTGGTCGGCCGCGGCGTCGTCACCCCGTAGGCGCGCCGGACGGTACCGCGGGCAGGACGGTACGGCGGGCAGGACGGTACGGCGGGCAGGGCGGGGCGCGGGCCCGGCCGCCGGTTCCCCGGACCTGAGGGGAATGCGAGTGAGATGTCGCTATAAGCGAAGAAGATCCTATTTTGTAACTGTATGTGAGTATCACACTACGTAACATCTTTGACGTTCAGTTTGCCATTTTTGTGACGGACAGTTAGTGTGACCGGGAAGCCGCAGGCAGGGGCATATGCCTGCGGCGTTCATCGGGTACGCGATGATCCGGGACGGCCTCAACGGCGCTTGACGGCGCACGTAGGAATTCGGCCGCCTAGCCGTTCCGGGGAGCCAATGGCGAGACCGAACCCAGTCGTCATCTGACGTCCTTCCGCCGAAGCGTCCGGGTTCTTCTTCGTCGTGGGAGTCCTTGCCATGCCCGCCTGCTCCGCGCTTCCGCCGTGCGCTCCGCTCTCCGCCCCCGTCCTCCGGACGATCGCCGGAGGTGCCTGAGATGTACGCCAACAGCGCCCTCGCGCTCACCGGCGCCGGAATGAGCGTGGCCGGCTCCGTCGCCCTCCCGCCCCTGCACTCCGGCTCCTCCTCCGCCGACGCCGCCCTGTCCCCCGCCGTGGACGTGGCCCGCACCCTGCTGATGATCACCGGCGCGGGCTTCGGGCTCTTCCTGCTGGTCATGGCCGTCCTGCTGGCCGCCGGCGCCGTGCTGCGCGGCGTCGCGCCGCCCGCCGCCGCGCG
>NZ_CDRNDK010000439.1:0-5122 GCF_977012225.1 Planomonospora algeriensis
GGCGGCCGGGACCGCCGCGGCCACGGCCCCGGGGGGTGCGCGGGGCCAGCGGCTCCACGATGTCGACGGCGGAGGTCAGCCTCGGCCGCCGGGAGCTCTCCATGGCCATCCGGAGCAGGTGCTCGCGCATCGTCTCGTAGCGGGCGAGCAGCTCGTCGGGGGTGGCCAGCCCGGCCTCGACGAGCAGGCGGGCGGTGGCCACCAGCGGATCCCGGGCGAGGTCGGCGTTGATCTCCCGCTTGGTCCGGTAGGACAGCTCCACGTCGGAGCCCGCGTGGCCCATCAGCCGGACGGTGCCCAGGCGCAGCAGGGCGGGGGAGCGGTTGGCGCGCACGTGGCCGGCGGCGGCGGCGGCCGCGTCGTACGCGGCGGCCAGATCACAGCCGTCGGCCTCGAAGTACTCCAGCAGGGGGTGGCGGGAGGCCTCCACCCAGCCGGCCGGGGTCCGCACGCTGATGCCCAGGCCGTTGTCCTCGCAGACGAACAGGACCGGCATCCCCAGGCCCTGGTAGGAGCCGTAGGCGGCGGTGTTGAGGCCCGACAGGGCGCTGGCGTGGTTGACCGAGGCGTCGCCGAAGCTGCACACCGCGATCGCGTCGCCCGGCCAGGCGCCCCGCACGCCGAGCTGGCGGGCGCGCTCGATCGCGAAGGCCACGCCCGCCGCGCGCGGCAGGTGGCTGGCGATCGTCGAGGTCTGCGGGATCACCGCGAGGTCGGGGTGGCCGAAGACCTTGTGGCGGCCGCCCGCGATCGGCTCCTCGGTGGAGGCGACCAGGCCGAGCAGTACGTCCCGCAGGCCCTGCTCCGGCAGCCGCCCGGCCATCGCCGAGCGCGCCAGGTAGAAGGCGCCGGAGCGGTAGTGCAGCAGCGCCGGGTCGGTCGTGCGCAGGGCCGCGGCGACCGCGGCGTTGCCCTCGTGACCGGCGGAGCCGATGGTGTAGAAGCCCTCGCCCTGCTCACGCAGGATGCGGGCGGTGACGTCCAGGAGCCGGCTGCCGAGCTGGAATTCGAACAGCTCCCGGCAGCGGGCCCCCGTCAGACTCGTGCCCTCGCGCACCGGCAGGGCCGGATCGCGCCGGGCCCCGGCGGTCAGGTCCGCCACCGCTTCGGCGAAATGAGTCTCAACAGAGTCGCGCGCCACAAGCCTGATTATGTCCCGGCGAGCCGCCCCCGTCGCCGTCCTTGGCCTCTTTCGTCCACCGGATCTTCCGTCTGGCCCGCGGCGGGCGTGCTCGGGACGAGGACTCCCGCCGCGGCTCCGGTCGCCGGGCGCGCCGGGACCGGGGTCGGGCGCGGGACGGCGCCCGGCCGGACTCTGTTAATGAGTGCTAACTCCTGACCGTGGCGAGCGCCGCCCGGGCCATGGTGTGCAGCAGCGGGGCCATCGCCTCGGGCGGCAGCTCGCCCGCGCTGTGCGGGGTGGAGTTGAGCAGGCCGAAGACCGCGTGGGTGGCCGCGCGCAGGCGGGACGGCGGGCAGCCGGGGTGCAGCTCGCTCAGCACGGTCACCCACTCCTCCACGTACAGCCGCTGCAGCCGGCGGATCCGGCGGCGGGCCGGCTCGGGGACGTTGCCCAGCTCGCGGTCGTGCACGGTGATCAGCGCCGGATGGCCGAGCGCGAACTCGATCTGCCCCGTCAGCAGGGCGTCGAGCGCGCTCTCCGCGTCGGGCGCCGCGGTGACGCGCTCGGCCGCCGAGGCGTGCAGGCGCTCGCTGATGTCCAGCAGCATCTCCGCCAGCAGCGCCTCCTTGCCGCTGAAGTGCCGGTAGAGCGCCGGGCCCGAGGTGCCCACCGCGCCGCCGATGTCCTCGATGGAGACGCCGTGGAAGCCGCGTGCCGCGAACAGTTCCGCGGCGGCCTCCAGGATCTCCGTGCGCCGGGAGCGGCGTTCGCGGGTAGGGGTACGGGCGGTCGTCACGACTCGCATGGTAGACGGTGGCGTTAACGATGACTAACATCACCGGTGGAGTTAGCGGCCGTTAACCCCCGGCAACGGCGCCGGGCGGTGATCGCGAAGGAGGCCCGCATTGAGCAGCTGGCCGGTGCTGCGCAGCACCTGCGACCCGGGCGGTGTCGCCTTCAAGGCGAACACCGAGGTCAACGAGCGGCTCGCCGCCGACCTGCGCGAGCGGGTCGCGACCGCCGCGCTGGGCGGTCCGGAGCGCTCGCGGGCCCGGCACGTCGCCCGCGGCAAGCTCCTGCCCCGCGAGCGCGTGGACGCCCTGCTCGACCCCGGCTCCCGCTTCCTGGAGCTCTCCCAGCTCGCCGCCACCGGCCTGTACGGTGGCGACGCCCCGGCGGCCGGGATCATCACCGGCATCGGCCGGATCTCCGGCCGCGAGTGCGTGGTGGTCGCCAACGACGCGACGGTCAAGGGCGGCACCTACTACCCGATGACGGTCAAGAAGCACCTGCGGGCCCAGGAGGTCGCCCTCGACAACCGCCTGCCGTGCGTCTACCTCGTCGACTCCGGCGGCGCGTTCCTGCCGAAGCAGGATGAGGTCTTCCCCGACCGCGAGCACTTCGGCCGGATCTTCTACAACCAGGCCACCATGTCGGCGCGGGGCATCCCGCAGATCGCCGCCGTCCTCGGCTCCTGCACGGCCGGCGGCGCCTACGTCCCGGCGATGAGCGACGAGGCCGTGATCGTCCGCAACCAGGGCACGATCTTCCTGGGCGGGCCGCCGCTGGTGAAGGCCGCCACCGGCGAGGAGGTCACCGCCGAGGAGCTCGGCGGCGGCGACCTGCACTCCCGGACCAGCGGGGTCACCGACCACCTCGCCACCGACGACGCCCACGCCCTGCGGATCGTCCGCGACATCGTGGCCACCCTCGCCCCCCGCCCCGAGGCCCCCTGGGAGCGCGCGCCGTCCGAGGAGCCCGCGCACGACCCCCGCGACCTGTACGGCATCGTGCCCGCCGACACCCGCACGCCGTACGACGTGCGGGAGGTCGTCGCCCGGATCGTCGACGGCAGCAGGTTCCTGGAGTTCAAGGCCGAGTACGGCACGACGCTGGTGACCGGCTTCGCCCGCATCCACGGCCACCCCGTCGGGATCATCGCCAACAACGGCATCCTGTTCGCCGAGTCCGCACTCAAGGGCGCGCACTTCATCGAGCTGTGCGACCGCCGCAACACCCCGCTGGTCTTCCTGCAGAACATCAGCGGGTTCATGGTCGGCAGGGCGTACGAGGCCGGCGGCATCGCCAAGCACGGCGCCAAGATGGTCACCGCCGTCGCCTGCGCCCGGGTGCCGAAGTTCACCGTCGTCGTCGGCGGTTCGTTCGGCGCCGGCAACTACGCCATGGCCGGCCGGGCCTACTCGCCCCGGTTCCTGTGGATGTGGCCCAACGCCCGCATCTCGGTGATGGGCGGCGAGCAGGCCGCCACCGTGCTGTCCACCGTCGGCGACGCCGACCCCGACGCGATCCGCAGGCAGTACGAGGAGCAGGGCAACCCCTACTACTCCACCGCCCGGCTCTGGGACGACGGCGTCATCGACCCGCTCGACACCCGCACCGTCCTCGGCCTGGCCCTGTCCGCCGCCGCGGGCGCCCCCCTCGACCCCGTCGGCTACGGCGTCTTCCGGATGTGACCGCGACCATGACCCCGACCACCGCCCCGACCACGATCCTGACCGCGACCTCCACCGCGGGCGTGACCCCGGTCACGACCCGCCGGTTCCACCGGGGGCACCCCTGATGCTCTTCCACACCGTCCTCATCGCCAACCGGGGCGAGATCGCCCTGCGCGTCATCCGCACGCTCCGGCGGCTCGGCATCCGCTCCGTCGCCGTGCACAGCGACGCCGACGCGGGCGCGCCGCACACCCGCGAGGCCGACACCGCGGTCCGGCTACCCGGCGGCTACCTCGACATCGAGGCGGTCGTCGCCGCCGCCGCGGCCACCGGGGCCCAGGCCGTCCACCCCGGCTACGGCTTCCTGGCGGAGAACACCGCCTTCGCCCGGCGCTGCGCCGAGACCGGCCTGGTCTTCGTCGGACCGCCCGCCGAAGCCGTCGAGGCCATGGGCGACAAGATCCGCGCCAAGGCGACCGTCTCGGCGGCCGGAGTGCCGGTCGTGCCCGGCGCCGCCGAGCCCGACGACGACCTGCTCACCGCGGACATCGGCTTCCCCGCGCTGATCAAGCCGTCGGCGGGCGGCGGCGGCAAGGGCATGGTGCTGGTCCGCTCGGCCGCCGAGCTGCCAGAGGCGCTGGAGTCCGCCCGCCGTACGGCCGCCGCCGCGTTCGGAGACGCGACCCTGCTGGTCGAGCGGTTCGTGGAGGACCCCCGGCACATCGAGATCCAGGTGCTGGCCGACGCCCACGGCAACGTGATCCACCTCGGCGAGCGCGAGTGCAGCCTGCAGCGCCGCCACCAGAAGATCGTCGAGGAGGCGCCGTCCCCGCTGCTGGACGCGGAGACGCGGGCCCGGATGGGCGCGGCGGCGGTCGAGGCCGCCCGGTCCGTCGGCTACGTCGGGGCCGGGACGGTGGAGTTCATCGTCCAGGGCTCCACGGCCGACTACTACTTCATGGAGATGAACACCCGCCTGCAGGTCGAGCACCCCGTCACCGAGCTGGTCACCGGCCTGGACCTGGTCGAGCTCCAGCTCCGGGTGGCGGCCGGGGAGCCGCTCCCGCTCACCCAGGACGACGTGCGGCTGCGCGGCCACGCCGTCGAGGCCCGCGTCTACGCCGAGGACCCCGCCCGCGGGTTCCTGCCGACCGGCGGCCGGATCCTCGCCCTGCGCGAGCCCGGCGTCCCCGGCCCCGGCGGGCCCTCCGCCGACGGGACCGTCCGGGTCGACTCCGGTCTCGCGGCCGGCGCGGTCGTCGGCAGCGACTACGACCCGATGCTGTCGAAGGTCATCGCCTGGGGGCACGATCGCGCGAGCGCGCTGCGCACCCTCGACCGGGCGCTCGCCGGCACGACCGTGCTGGGCGTGACGACGAACATCGCCTTCCTGCGGGCGCTGGTCGCCCACCCCGAGGTGGCCGCCGGGGAGCTCGACACCGGCCTGGTCGAGCGCCGGCTCGGCGAGCTGGTCCCGCCCGCGGGCGCTCCGGACGACGTCCTGGCCGCCGCCGCCCTGCTGCTGCAGCACGAGCTCGTGCCC
>NZ_CDRNDK010000440.1:0-5112 GCF_977012225.1 Planomonospora algeriensis
CCGTACGGGCCGCCGGGGGGAGGCGGCGTCCCACCGGCGCCGGGCGCGGCCCACGGCGCCGGGCCCTGCCCGCCGTACGGCGGCGGCTGGTTGGACGCCCAGCCGGATGGCGTGTCGGGACTGGAGCCGTGACCGTCTGACATATCCCAATCCTGGCATGTCGGCCCCCACATCGGGCCGTTCGGGGGATCCCGCGGTGTTTTCCCGTGCGGAACCCGGCGGGAGATGCCGGAGGGATGGCAGAGACGCCGTCGTCTGCCGCAGACTGGGGAGAAGGCCGCACCCGTCCCCCGGTGCCCGCAGTCGCCGGGGTGGAGGCGGCCGACGGGGGTGGGGGATCGCCGTGTGTTCCATTCGGCGATACGCCTAAGATTCAGCACCCGGACGGCCGAATGGTGGATCGTGTCATCTGGTGGCCGGACAAGGGTAACCTTCAGTAATCGTGTGGTTTGCCATAGAAACTCCCTAACTGCGTAAAACGAATGAGGGGCCATGAAAGGACGCGTGCTGGTCGTCGACGACGACGCCGCTCTCGCCGAGATGCTCGGCATCGTGCTGCGCGGGGAGGGGTTCGAGCCTTCCTTCGTCTCCGACGGGGACAAGGCGCTCGACGCGTTCCGCGACACCCGGCCGGACCTGGTGCTGCTGGACCTGATGCTGCCCGGAGCCGACGGCATCGACGTGTGCCGCAGGATCCGCGCGGAGTCCGGCGTCCCGATCGTCATGCTGACGGCCAAGAGCGACACCATCGACGTGGTGCTGGGCCTGGAGTCCGGCGCCGACGACTACATCGTCAAGCCGTTCAAGCCCAAGGAGCTGGTGGCCCGGGTGCGCGCGCGGCTGCGCCGCACGGACGAGCCGACGCCCGAGATCCTGCAGATCGGCGACATCACCATCGACGTGGCCGGTCACTCCGTCAAGCGGGAGGAGGAGACCATCAACCTCACCCCGCTGGAGTTCGACCTGCTGGTCGCGCTCGCCCGCAAGCCGCGCCAGGTCTTCACCCGCGAGGTCCTGCTGGAGCAGGTCTGGGGCTACCGGCACGCGGCCGACACCCGCCTGGTCAACGTGCACGTCCAGCGGCTCCGCGCCAAGATCGAGAAGGACCCGGAGCACCCGGAGATCGTGGTGACGGTCCGCGGCGTGGGCTACAAGGCCGGCCCGGCCTGACGAGCCTCCGGCTCCCCACGGCTCCCCACGGCTCCCCTCGGAATCCGACATGGTCCCCGCGAAGAAGCGCCGCCGCACCCCGCGCCAACTGGTGCGGGGGGTCCGGCGGCGCACCCGGCGCGCCGCCGGCCGGCTGCGCCGGGTCTTCTGGCGATCCCTGCAGCTGCGCGTGGTCACCAGCACCATGGTCATCTCCATCGTGGTGGTCGCGGTGCTGGGCGTCTTCCTCATGCAGCAGATCCAGCAGTCGGTCCTGGAGTCGCGGGTGCGGGCCGCGATCAGCGAGGCGCAGGCCGACCGCAACGCGGTCCTCGGCTTCCTGACCCAGCCGGAGAGCGAGACCTCCGAGCGCCCCGCCGACCCGGGGGAGACGCCGCAGGGCGGCGGGGACAGCCCGCTCAGCCGGGCCACCCAGGCTCTGGCCGAGCGGGCGGGCTCGGCGAGCCGCTACTCGGTGATCATCCGCAACGAGAACCTGCCCGGTGAGTTCTTCGGGACCACCAACATCGACCCGCGGAGCGTGCCGGACCGGCTCCGCGCCGAGGTGAAGAAGAACGAGCCGGGCCGCAACGCGCCCTGGTTCCTCCCGTTGTACTACGAGGGCAGGGCCGACGCGGTCCCCGGAGTGGTGATCGGCACCCGGCTGGACACCACCGGCGCGCCGCGGCTCGACGGCGGCTACGAGATCTACCACCTGGTCCCGCTGGACCGTGAGGAGAAGATGCTGGCCTCGCTCCAGCAGATGCTCATCGTGGTCGGGTCCGGGCTGGTGCTGCTGCTCGCCGCGATCGCCTCGCTGGTCACCCGGCAGGTGGTCATCCCGGTACGGCTCGCGCGGCAGGCCGCCGAGCGCCTGGCCGCCGGGAAGCTGGACGAGCGGCTCAAGGTGCGGGGCGAGGACGACCTCGCCCGCCTGGGCACCTCCTTCAACGAGATGGCGGCCAACCTGGCGCTCAAGATCCACCAGCTGGAGGAGCTCTCGCAGGTCCAGCGGCAGTTCGTCTCCGACGTCTCGCACGAGCTGCGCACCCCGCTCACCACCGTGCGGATGGCCGCCGACCTGCTCTACGACGCCCGCGAGGACTTCGACCCGATGGCCGCCCGCTCGGCGGAGCTGATGCAGAACCAGCTGGAGCGGTTCGAGTCGATGCTGGCCGACCTGCTGGAGATCAGCCGCTACGACGCGGGGGCCGCGACGCTCGACGTCGACTCGGTCGACGTGCGCGACGTGGTGCTGCGCGCCGTCGCCGACTCCGAGGCGCTGGCCGAGCGCCACTCCACCCGCTTCGACCTGCGCCTGCCCGGTGAGCCGTGCATGGCCGAGATGGACAGCCGCCGGGTCGAGCGCATCCTGCGCAACCTGCTGTTCAACGCGATCGAGCACGGCGAGGGCAAGGACATCGTCGTCTCGGTCGGCGCCGACCGGGACGCGGTCGCGGTGGCGGTGCGGGACTACGGGGTGGGCCTGAAGCCGGGCGAGGAGACCATGGTCTTCGACCGGTTCTGGCGGGCCGACCCGTCCCGGGCGCGGACCATCGGCGGCACCGGCCTGGGCCTGGCCATCTCCCGCGAGGACGCGATGCTGCACGGCGGCTGGCTCCAGGCGTGGGGCGCGCCGGGCGAGGGGTCGCAGTTCCGGCTCTCGCTGCCCCGGACGGCCGGGGTGCCGCTGCGGGGGTCGCCGCTGCCGCTGGTCCCGCCGGAGGTGGAGATGCGGCGGACGTGGCGGGGACACATGACGCCGGTGCTCTCTCCGGCGGCGGCGGACGGGGGACAGGATGCGGACTAGCCGGACGCGGCGGCGCGCGGGCGCCGTGCTCCTGGCCGCCGCGCTGTCCTGGTCGGCGGCCGCCTGCTCGGTCGTGCCGACCGGCCGGTCCACGGTCGTGGAGGACCGGGACCAGGGCAACCCCCTGGACCCGCCGTACGCCCGGGTGATCGCCATGGAGCCGAACCCCTCCTGGACGCCCGAGCAGGTCGTCACGGGGTTCCGCGCCGCGATGGCGAGCATCGGCGACGTCCGCCACGAGGCCGCCCGCCGGTACCTCTCCGACGACTTCGCCGCGCGGTGGAAGCCGGAGACCGGGGTGACGGTCTACCAGCCGGCCCCGTCGGTGACGGCGCCGCTGGCCGAGGGCGCCACGGAGGCCAGGGTCACGCTCAAGGGCGCCGTGACGGCGAGCATCGACCAGGACGGCCAGTACCGGCCCAGGGGCGGCACGCTGGACGAGCTCTTCACCCTCGTCAAGGGGGCGAAGGGCTGGCGGATCAGCGCGGGCCCGGACGGGCTGCTGCTCTCCCAGGCCGACGTCGAGCGGGCCTACGAGCCGGTCGACCTGTACTTCCTGGACGCCAAGCGGCAGGGCCTGGTGATCGACCGGGTCCAGATGCCCGTCGACCCGGCCTCGACCCTCGCCAAGACGACGGTCGAGCGGCTGATCAAGGGGCCGAGCGGGTCGCTGCGGGGCGCGGTGGAGACGGTCTTCGACGCCGGCACCGGGCTCATCGACGTCACCACCGAGAACAACCGCGTCGTCGTCGACCTGACCGAGGGAGTGCCGGCCGACCGGGTCGCCGCGATGTCCGCCCAGCTGGCGGGGACGCTCTCCAAGCTCGCCGGCGGTTCGAGCTTCGAGGTGCGGGTGAACGGCGAGCCGTACCGCTCCGGGGTCCCGCTGTACATCGACGCCCAGGAGCACCTGAGGTTCGACCGGTGGATGGCGCCGGTGGACGCCGCCCCGTACTACCTGCAGGGCGGCGCCCTGCGGGTGCTGGGCAAGGAGAACGTCGGAGGTCCGGTGCCGGGCGGCGCCGGGCGGGAGTACGCCGGCTCGCCCGCCGCCGCCCCGGCGGTCAGCGGGTCGGCCCCGAGGCACGTGGCGGCGGTGTCGGAGGACGGCAAGCGCGTCTCCGTCGCCCCGCTCACCCCGGACGGGCAGTGGGAGGAGTGGACCGTCGGCAACGACCTCGTCCCGCCCTCCTGGGACCGCTACGACTCGATGTGGACGGTGGACCGGACCGGCCCGCAGACCTCGGTGGTGCTGCGCCAGTACGCCGACGACAGGCGGCAGTACCGGGTGGCAGCGCCCGACCTGGACACGGTCGAGGTCACCGCGCTCAAGGTCGCCCGGGACGGGGTCCGGGTCGCGGTCGCCGTCAAGGACGGCACGGGCGAGAAGGTCATGATCGGCGCGATCGTCGGAGAGCGGGCCGACACCCGCATCGGCAACCTGCAGACCGTGATGGACGGCGACGAGAAGCAGACCATCGAGGACATCGCCTGGAAGGACGGCACGACCCTCTACGTGCTGACCGGCAAGTCCGAGCTGTTCGAGGCCTCGCTCATCGCCGAGCCGTCGCAGAGCATCCCCTCCCCTCCGGGCATCCGGAGCATCGCCGCGCTGAACAAGAACAACTCGCTGCTGGCCGGGGTCGAGGACGACGACGGCAAGCAGCAGGTCCTCTACTGGGACGGGGACACCTGGGAGCCGCAGGTCAAGGACGACAAGGGCGCCGCCGTCCTCGCCGGGGACGGCCCGGCCTTCCCGGTCTTCCCCCTGGGGTAGCGGCCGGGCCCGCCGCGCGCTCCGGGCCCGGGGTTCTGTCGGTGGGACCTGGCATTTTGGCGGATGTGACGACCGCTCTGCTCGACCTCGTCCTGCCGCCGCGCTGCGCCGGGTGCGACACGCCCGGCGCGCTCGTCTGCGCCCGCTGTACGGCGGAGCTGCGCGGCGAGCCCGCCCGGCGGATGCCGGTCCCGTCCCCGCCCGGCCTGCCCGACTGCTGGTCGGCCACGGTCTACGCCGGAGTCGCGCGCCGGGCGATCCTCGCCTACAAGGAGCACGGCCGCACGGCCCTGGCCCACCCGCTGGCCGGAGCCCTGGCGCTGGCGGCCGGCACCGCCGTGGGCGGGCACCCCGTGGTCCTCGTCCCGGTGCCCAG
>NZ_CDRNDK010000441.1:0-5104 GCF_977012225.1 Planomonospora algeriensis
CCCGCCGGACCCCGCCGCCGACGCGGCGTCCAGGTCGGCCGCGGCGACCCGCGCTCCCGCTCCGGCCAAGGCGACGCAGACCGCCCTTCCGATGCCTCCGGCCGCCCCGGTCACCAAGGCGACCCGGTCCCCGATCCCGTCCACTCCACGACCCTCCGCTTAGGTTAGGTATGCCTTATTAAGGCAAGCCTTGCCTAATTTGATACTTCTGTCGTGATCTGTCAAGTCGCGTCGGAGCTCCCGGTGGCCGGACGGCATCAAGCCGACGCGACCACGCCGCGGGAGTCGCATGTAAGCGGGAAGCTCCCGCCGTGGTTCCAGTGTGACGACTTCGGAACGTCACGTTTCCGTCGCTGTGGGGTGACGCAGCCGGTTGTGGCAGTCCGATATGCGTGATGTGGGTGTGAATCCGTCACCCTGCCTAGATCAATGCCGGGCGATCTTGATATACATGATCGCCTTTATCTCCTCCTTATACGAATGGAGCCTTGGTGGGTTCTCCTCCTAGGCTCGGATTCTTCGCGCCCATCCGGCGGCGAAGACTCCTGGAACGCGCCACTCCCGTGGCGACGGCCTTGACCCTGACCGCATCCCTGCTGGTCGCCGGCACCACCGCCTCCCCCGCGGCCGCCGACCCCCAGCCGAGTGCATCACCCGACCCGACCACGCCCACGACGACCGCCTTCCCCCGTCCGGAGGACCCCGACGCGGCCCTGCGCGCGGCCGTGGCCGAGGCCAAAAAACTCGGCAAGCCGGTCGAGGTCACCGGAACCGAAGCAGAAACCTCCACGACCTGGGCCTACCCGGACGGGCATCTGGCCAGCGACGTGTGGGCGGGCCCGCTGCGCATCAAGGACGACGCCGGCACGTGGCGGTGGATCGACACCACCCTGGTCGAACACGACGGCGTGCTGAAGCCCAAGGTCGCCAAGGCCGACGTGAAGATCTCGGCTGGCGGGTCGGAGCCGTTCGCCACCATGACCGACGCCAAGGACCGCAGCTTCGGCCTGTCGTGGCCGACGCCGCTGCCGCGCCCGCAGATCACCGGTAACGTCGCCACCTACACCGGAGCCGCCGGCCCAGGCGCGGACCTGGTCGTCACCGCGCTGCCGACCGGTTTCCGGCACGACGTGGTGCTGCGCGAGCGCCCCACGGGAGCGGTGGAGTTCCGCCTGCCCGTGCACACCGACGACCTCAAGCTGAGCACGACCAAGACCGGTGGCCTGTCGCTGACGGACGACAAGGGCAAGGACAAGGGCAAGGCGATCGTCTCGGCGCCCGCGCCGCTGATGTGGGACGCAGCGGCCGACAAGCCCACCGCCCAGCAGCCGGGCCGTCAGGCCAAGGTCACGACGAAGGTCGTGACCGAGGACGGCAAGAGCGTGCTGGTGCTCAAGCCCGATCCGAAATGGCTGGCCGACCCGGCCACCCGGTACCCGGTGACCGTCGACCCCACCACCACCCTGGGCGTGACCCAGGAAGTCTCCGTCATGTCCCCCAGCAGCCAGCTGGGGACGCCCGGCTCGGTCGAGCGGTAC
Organism: Planomonospora algeriensis; assembly: GCF_977012225.1. Taxonomy (NCBI): domain Bacteria; kingdom Bacillati; phylum Actinomycetota; class Actinomycetes; order Streptosporangiales; family Streptosporangiaceae; genus Planomonospora; species Planomonospora algeriensis. The sequence goes on from NZ_CDRNDK010000441.1 coordinate 1,539, forward strand.
CGGACCTGTGTAGCGAACTGCGAGTCGTTCTTCGACCGCAAGTACGAAGACCATGTCACGCGGACGCTGATGTCGTTCGACACCGCGCCCATCGCGAACCGCCACGTGGTCAAGGCCACCTTGCAGACGACCCTGCGCGCGGACGCGACCAGCTGCAAGGAATTCCAGGGCATCGTCGCGCAACGGCTCACCAGCGCCTGGACCGCCGCCGGCACCTACTGGTCCAACCAGCCTTCCAGCACCCTGGAAGGACGCGCCTCCGTGGTCACGTGCAACGCACCCTCCAGCAACGGGGCGGTGTGGAGCTGGAACCTCACCGACATGACCAGGCTGTGGGCCTCCGGCACCCCCAACCACGGCATCAGCCTCAGCCTGGCCACGGAGTCTCCCGTACCGGAGAACGTGTACGAGAGCTACCGGTTCTACAGTGCCCGCCACGGCGGCGGCACGGTGCCGAAGCTGAGCGTGGACTGGGTGCTGCCGCCGGAGATCCCGACGGTGATGGCGGAGTCGATCGACTCCATCGACGGCAACGACGCGATCGCCCGCACCACCAACGTCAAGGTGTCCTACAACTCCCGGGTGCCCGAGGGCACCAAGCTGAACTACACCGTCACGGTCAACGACTCCACCATGCCCGCTCCGGCCACGCAGATCCCGGCCGGCGAGGTCGCGCACTGGACGTTCGACGAGACCGACGGCGCGACCGCGGCCGACTCCTCCGGTAAGGGCTTCACGGCCACCCTGCAGGGCACCCACAGCCGCACCCCCGGACAGCTGGGCCGGGCGGTGAAGCTGACCAACGACGATGACGCGGGCAGCAACGACGCCTACGCCGCCACCAGCGGCCCGGTGCTGGCCACCGACAAGAGCTACACGATCGGCGGTTGGGTCAAGCTGGACAGCAGCACCACCGACCAGACGGTCTTCAGCCAGATGGGCGTCAACCAGCCGGCCTTCGCTCTGTCCTTCAGCTCGTTTCCCACCGCGCCCCAGTTCGACCAGCGCTGGGAACTGCAGATGGCCCGGGGCGACACCGCCGGCATGGTCAGCCCGGTGGCGCTCCACTCCAAGACACCGGCGAAGATCGGCGAGTGGACGCACCTGGTCGTCCAGTACGACGCCGAGGCGCACAAGTTCCGGCTGTACGTCGACGGTGTGCTGGCCGGCGAACGCGACCACACCGTCACCTGGAACGCCCGGGGCGCCTTCGAGATCGGCCGCGGCAAGGTCGACGGCAGCCTGGAGTTCCTCGACGGCTCCGTCGACGACGTCCACGTCTACGACCGGGTACTGACGGGCGAGGAGATCCGCGCCCTGCAGGGCGTGCCGACCGTCACCACGCACAACGACATCGCTTCCGGCCAGGTCCTGGACAAGGTCTTCGCCCTGGACAACCCGGCGAGCTTCAAGTTCGTGGTCAAGGCCTGCCGCGCCGGCGTCACCCCGCCGTCCTGCCAGGAGTCCCCTGCCTACCGCATCACCTCCGACGCACCGGTCCTGCCGACCGACACCGAGACCGGCATGGCCGACCCGGCCCGGCCGATCCTGTCCGGCATGGTGAATCGCCCCTCCGGGGGGCCGGTCATCGCCAAGTACTACCTGTACGACCACACCGGCGCCCCGGTCGGCTCCAGCCCGCTCGGGCAGCGTGCCGTCAACGGCGGTGAGCGCGCATCCTTCCAGGTCGGCGAGAACGTCGTCCAGGCGGGCCGGACCTACACCTGGCGGATGCAGGCCTGCGTGACCGGCCAGAGCGCCTCTGGCTCCGATCCGGCACCGACCCCCGCACCCACGACCGCCCCCACACCCGCTCCGGTCGAAGGTCTGGTCGCGGCCTACGGCATGAACGAGGGATCGGGCACCACGGTGGCCGACGCGTCCGGCAAGGACAACGCCGGAACAATACGCGATGCCACCTGGGTCTCCGACGGCAGGTACGGGAACGCCCTCTCGTTCGGCGGTTCCAGCAGTTGGGTCGAGATCACCCACAACTCCTCGCTGACGCTCACCGACGGCATGACGCTGTCGGCATGGGTGAAGCCCGACGACGTCGACAGTTGGCGCACTGTGGCGATGAAGGACCATGCCAACGGCTCCGCCTACGGCCTGTACGCCTCCAACAGGAGCGCTCCCTCAGGGTGGATGCTCAACTCCGACGCCAGTAGCCACAACACCGTCAACGGCAGCGAGGCGCTGCCGGTCGGCGAATGGAGCCACGTTGCGGTCACCCGCGACGGCACCACCGCTCGGTTGTACGTCAACGGCGAGGAAGTCGGCCAGACCAGCGTCGGCGGCACCCTGTCCGATGACGGCGGCGCTCTGCACATCGGCGGCAACACCAAGTGGGGCGAGTACTTCAGCGGACTCATCGACGAGGTCCGAGTCTACGACCGCGCCCAAACCACCGCACAGATCCAGACCGACATGACCACCCCCCGTGGGCGGCACGCCGGCTCTCGGCCCTGTGCCGACGCCCTCACCGACCACCGGCACCCCGCCGCCCATCACACAGGCACCGGGCAGCGAGACACTCGAAGTCTGCACCGCGAAGACCGAACCGGTCAGCTTCACCACCCCGGGCACCCCGGCCGAGCCGCCCGCCGAGGACGTCCGGCACCTGACCCTGAGCAAGGACAACTTCGTCATCAAGACGGTGAAAACCGACCCCACCGCCTGTGACGGTGCGCCGTGCACGGTGACCGACGACACGGTGATGCGGATCGGTGGTATCGGTACCGATAAAACCGCAGCGGTGATCGGCTTCAAGCTCGACGGGCTTCCCAATGGCGCAGCCATCAGCGAAGGAATCCTCAAACTAGGCACTCCCGCCTGCCCGGCAGGCACCTGCCCCAGCGATGCGGTCATCACCGCCACTCCGCTCAAGAGCCCGGTAACCGGTGAATCCAAGGGATCAGAGCTGGCCGGTGACGCCGACACGACGGTTTCACCGCTGACACTGCCACTCAGTGGCTTGCAGGCTGATATCGCGGGCAGCGAATATCAGTGGTTGCTGCTCACCTCCAACAAGGATGAAGTCATCACCTTCGCGGACCCGGCCGGTGCGGAGCAGCCTTCGCTCGCGCTCACATACCTGCCCGCCGGGCCGCCCAGCAAGGTACTCAACCTCACCGCATCCGGCGGTGACGCCGGTGCCATCGCCAGTTGGGGCCTGCCCGAGTCCAGTGGCAGTGTCGCGCTGCTCGACGGCTATGACGTCGAAGTGACCGACAGCGGAGGCGCTGTGGTCAAGACGCTCGATGTAGCGGACCCCTACGCGACTATCACCGGGCTAGCCAACGACCAGACCTACACCATCAAGGTCCGCGCCAAGACTGCCTTCGGCACCAGTGGGTGGGAGAGCACCACGGTCATCACCAAGGCTGTCCCACCGCCTTCAACCAACGGCGCAGGGTGGAACTGCGCCCCAGACGGGCCGTCTGGACAAGCGGTGATGGCATCAAGTTCGGCCGAGTCCGGTGCACAGGCCTACATCGACCAGGTCAAGGCCCAGGGCCCCGGCGAGTTTGTGAATTGATCAGCTTGATGCGCTATGCCCGACTCGG
>NZ_CDRNDK010000442.1:1925-5098 GCF_977012225.1 Planomonospora algeriensis
GCTGTTTGTTGTTTGAGATTTGCATAGTGGACGCGAGCATCTTTGTGGCCAAGTTTTTTAGGGCACACGGTGGATGCCTTGGCATCAGGAGCCGATGAAGGACGTGGGAGGCTGCGTTAAGCCTCGGGGAGTCGCCAACCAGACGTTGATCCGGGGATGTCCGAATGGGGAAACCTAGCACCCGTCATGGGGTGTTGCCTCCGCCTGAATGTATAGGGCGGTTGGTGGTAACGCGGGGAAGTGAAACATCTCAGTACCCGTAGGAAGAGAAAACAACATGTGATTCCGTGAGTAGTGGTGAGCGAAAGCGGATGAGGCTAAACCGTATGCGTGTGATAGCCGGCAGGCGTTGCGTGTGCGGGGTCGTGGGACCTTCTGACGGTTTCTGCCGAGACCGTAAGCAGTGAGAAATCCAGTGGGTAGCCGAAGTCTCTGGGAAGGGACGCCGTAGACCGTGAGAGCCGGGTAGGCGAAATCTGCTGGACTGCTGGAGGGGATCCCAAGTAGCACGGGGCCCGAGAAATCCTGTGTGAATCTGCCAGGACCACCTGGTAAGCCTAAATACTCCCTGATGACCGATAGTGCACTAGTACCGTGAGGGAAAGGTGAAAAGCACCCCGGTGAGGGGTCGTGAAATAGTACCTGAAACCGTGTGCCTACAAGCCGTAGGAGCGTGCACAGCTTGCTGTGCGTGATGTGACTGCGTGCCTTTTGAAGAATGAGCCTGCGAGTTATGGTGTGTGGCGAGGTTAACCCGTGTGGGGGAGCCGTAGGGAAACCGAGTCTGAATAGGGCGTTTGAGTCGCATGCTGTAGACCCGAAGCGGAGTGATCTAGGCATGGGCAGGTTGAAGCGTGGGTAAGACTGCGTGGAGGACCGAACCCACCAGGGTTGAAAACCTGGGGGATGACCTGTGTTTAGGGGTGAAAGGCCAATCAAACTCCGTGATAGCTGGTTCTCCCCGAAATGCATTTAGGTGCAGCGTCGCGTGTTTCTTGCCGGAGGTAGAGCACTGGATGGCCGATGGGCCCGACAAGGTTACTGACGTCAGCCAAACTCCGAATGCCGGTAAGTGAGAGCGTGGCAGTGAGACTGCGGGGGATAAGCTCCGTAGTCGAGAGGGAAACAGCCCAGACCACCGACTAAGGCCCCTAAGCGTGTGCTAAGTGGGAAAGGATGTGGAGTCGCAGTGACAACCAGGAGGTTGGCTTAGAAGCAGCCACCCTTGAAAGAGTGCGTAATAGCTCACTGGTCAAGTGATTCCGCGCCGACAATGTAGCGGGGCTCAAGTGCACCGCCGAAGTCGTGGCATTCACACATTTTCCTGAGCCTTTGTGGTTGAGGGGTGTGGATGGGTAGGGGAGCGTCGTGCGGCCGGCGAAGCAGCCGAGTGATCGAGTTGTGGAGGCCGTGCGAGTGAGAATGCAGGCATGAGTAGCGAATCAGAAGTGAGAAACTTCTGCGCCGGATGACCAAGGGTTCCTGGGCCAGGCTAATCCGCCCAGGGTAAGTCGGGACCTAAGGCGAGGCCGACAGGCGTAGTCGATGGACAACGGGTTGATATTCCCGTACCCGTGGTGATGCGCCCATATCGAATCCAGTGATACTAAGGGTCCTTAAGCCCTCCTGCTCTTCGGAGCGGGGGTGAGGCTGAACGCCTGGCCTGATCTGGTAGTAGGTAAGCGATGGGGTGACGCAGGAAGGTAGCCCATCCCAGGCGATGGTAGTCCTGGGGTAAGCAGGTAGGGAGAGAGGTAGGCAAATCCGCCTCTCGTATATCCTGAGATGTGATGCCGAGCCGATTGTGGCGAAGTGGGTGATCCTATGCTGCCGAGAAAAGCCTCTAGCGAGCATCAGTGCGGCCCGTACCCGAAACCGACTCAGGTGGTCAGGTAGAGAATACCAAGGCGATCGGGTGAACTGTGGTTAAGGAACTCGGCAAATTGCCCCCGTAACTTCGGGAGAAGGGGGGCCTTCGCTGGTGACGAGTCTTGCACTCTGAGCTGGTGGGGGCCGCAGTGGCCAGGGGGAAGCGACTGTTTACTAAAAACACAGGTCCGTGCGAAGTCGTAAGACGATGTATACGGACTGACGCCTGCCCGGTGCTGGAACGTTAAGGGGACCGGTTAGCGGGCGTAAGCCTGCGACGCTGAGAACTTAAGCGCCAGTAAACGGCGGTGGTAACTATAACCATCCTAAGGTAGCGAAATTCCTTGTCGGGTAAGTTCCGACCTGCACGAATGGCGTAACGACTTCCCCGCTGTCTCAACCGCAGACCCGGCGAAATTGCACTACGAGTAAAGATGCTCGTTACGCGCAGCAGGACGGAAAGACCCCGGGACCTTCACTACAGCTTGACATTGGCGTTTGGAGCGTCTTGTGTAGGATAGGTGGGAGACGGTGAAGCTCGGACGCTAGTTCGGGTGGAGTCATTGGTGAAATACCACTCTGGTCGTTTTGAACGTCTAACTTCGGTCCGTGATCCGGATCAGGGACAGTGTCTGGTGGGTAGTTTAACTGGGGCGGTTGCCTCCTAAAGGGTAACGGAGGCGCCCAAAGGTTCCCTCAGCCTGGTTGGCAATCAGGTGTCGAGTGTAAGTGCACAAGGGAGCTTGACTGTGAGACCGACGGGTCGAGCAGGAGCGAAAGCTGGGACTAGTGATCCGGCGGTGGCATGTGGAAGCGCCGTCGCTCAACGGCTAAAAGGTACCCCGGGGATAACAGGCTGATCTTCCCCAAGAGTCCATATCGACGGGATGGTTTGGCACCTCGATGTCGGCTCGTCGCATCCTGGGGCTGGAGTAGGTCCCAAGGGTTGGGCTGTTCGCCCATTAAAGCGGTACGCGAGCTGGGTTTAGAACGTCGCGAGACAGTTCGGTCCCTATCCGCTGCGCGCGCAGGAGACTTGAAAGGGGCTGTCCCTAGTACGAGAGGACCGGGACGGACGAACCTCTGGTGTGCCAGTTGTTCCGCCAGGAGCACGGCTGGTTGGCTACGTTCGGAAGGGATAACCGCTGAAAGCATCTAAGCGGGAAGCTCGCCTTGAGATGAGGTCTCCCACCCTGTGAGGGGGTAAGGCTCCCGGTAGACGACCGGGTTGATAGGCCGGAGGTGGAAGCGCAGTAATGTGTGGAGCCGACCGGTACTAATAGGCCGAGGACTTGACCTCAAAG
>NZ_CDRNDK010000443.1:0-5087 GCF_977012225.1 Planomonospora algeriensis
CCGTCGAGTGGTGCGCCCCACGGCACGCCCCCCCGCCCCGGGGACGGCCGGCCCCACCGCGCGGAGGGTCCCGCCGGGACAGGGGGCTGGCGCCGGGATCCACGCTTCGCCGCCCTGGCTCAGCGTTGATCCGATGCGGGATCCGTTGCCGAGGATCACGCCGGGCCAGGCGAGGACCGGGTGGGGAGTTGTGCGACCATCACATCTTTACAATGTAAATGCGGAAGGGTCGCACACCCAAGATCAGCCGTACAGCCTGCCCACGATGGAGCTGGCCCAGCGCATCCGCTGGACGGCGAGTTCCGGGTGCTCGCCGAACTCCTGGGCCAGCGCCGCGGCGCAGCCCTCCTCGCCGCCGTGCAGGACGATCGCCTGGGAGATCACGGCGTCGGCGTCCTCGCGGTCCAGCAGGACGGACGCGGACACGGGGGCGAGGGCCAGAGCCTCGGCTCGGACGGTGTTGTTCATCTCGATGGTCATCAGGTCGTCTCCTCGTCCGCCCGGCGCCGGACGGCTCCTCGCCGACGCCTCGATGCAGTACTGGTATTGACTGTGATCCGGGTCACGTTCCCGGTTGCCCTATGGGCGCGAACTGGTTGCGCCCGGTGCCTGTGGCGGGGCATCGCCACAGGCACCGGGCACGTTTCAGGGGCGGAGCGTCAGCGATGGCAGGGCATGGCAGGGCATGCCTGGGATCGGACGCTCCGCGGGCCGGGACCCCGGCGGACGGCCGGGGGCAGGGCCGGGCGCGGGGCGGTGACGGCTCCGGCGGTCGGGGCCGTGCCGTACGGCAGAGCGTGGACCGGTGGACCGATGACGGTCATCGCGCGGGCACGCCGGCGCGATCGATCGCCGTTGCGGCGCATCGTGTGTCCCTTCCGTGGCGCCCGGGGACTCCCCCGCGTGCGGCGTCCCTGCCGCTGCGGGCGGCGGCCGCCGGAGCGTCCGCCGCGGGCTCGGGCGAGAAGCCCGATGACCCCGCATCGGCATCCCGGCCGGCGTCCTGAGGGAAACCCGGAAAAGGTGGCGGAGACGGTGGTTCCGGTCCACGGTCTTCCTCAGGTGGCGTCGGCGAGGGCCGATGGAAGGGCTGCGTATGAGAGAGGGAGAGGAACGTCGTGGACGAGTTGGGCGACATCATCCAGGAGTTCCTGGTCGAGAGTCACGAGAACCTGGACCAGTTGGACCGGGACCTGGTGGCTCTGGAGCAGGACCCGGGCTCCAGGGAGATGCTCTCCAGCATTTTCCGGACTATCCACACTATCAAGGGCACTAGCGGTTTCCTGGCGTTCCACCGCCTGGAGACGCTCACCCACGCGGGCGAGTCACTGCTGTCCCGGCTCCGCGACGGAGCCCAGCAGATGAACCCCGCCAGCGCGGACGCGCTGCTGGCCATGGTGGACACCGTGCGCACCCTGCTCGGCTCGATCGAGGAGAACGGCGGTGAGGGTGACGTCGACGTCGAGCCGGTCATCGCCATGGTGGCGGCGTGCATCGAGGACCCGGCCGCACCCAAGCCGGCCCAGGCCTCCGCTCCGGCGCCCAAGGCCCAGCCGCGGCCCGCCGAGACCGTGGAGAGCGTGGAGTCCGCCGAGCCCGCCGCACCGGCGCAGGCGCCCGAGAAGGCGGAGAAGCCCGAGGCCCCCGCGGCCGAGGTCGTCGAGCCCGCCGAGACCGTGCCGGCCCGCACCGCCAAGGGCCAGGGCAGGGGCCAGGGCAGGGGCCAGGCCCCCGGCGCCGACGAGCCCACCGGCCAGAACAACAAGCGCAGCATCGCCGACAGCTCCATCCGCGTGGACGTCGACCTGCTCGACACCCTCATGCGGCTGGTCGGCGAGCTGGTGCTGACCCGCAACCAGATCGTGCGCGGCGTCAGCGAGATCTCCGACCCGGCCCTGGTGCGCACCACCCAGCGGCTGAACCTGATCACCAGTGAGCTGCAGGAGAGCGTCATGAAGACGCGCATGCAGCCTATCGACCACATCTGGTCCAAGCTGCCGCGCGTCGTGCGCGACCTCAGCGGCGCCATGGGCAAGCAGGTCAAGCTGGCGATGGAGGGCAAGGAGACCGAGCTCGACCGCAGCCTCCTGGAGGCCGTCAAGGACCCGCTGACGCACCTGGTGCGCAACGCGGTCGACCACGGCATCGAGACCTCCGCCGAGCGCGTGGCCAAGGGCAAGGACCCGCAGGGCACGCTGACGCTGCGTGCCGCCCACGAGGGCGGCCACGTCGTCGTGGAGATCAAGGACGACGGCGCGGGCATCGACGTCGACCGGGTGGCGCAGACGGCGCTGGACCGCGGTGTCGTCACCCGCGACCAGCTCGCCCGGATGGACTCCCGCGAGATCATCGCGCTGGTCTTCCGGCCCGGGTTCTCCACCGCCAAGAAGGTCACCAACGTCTCCGGCCGCGGTGTCGGCATGGACGTGGTGAAGACCAACATCGAGCAGATCGGCGGCGCCGTCGACGTCGACTCGACGCTGGGCGCCGGCACCACGTGGCGGCTGACCATCCCGCTGACCCTGGCGATCATCCAGGCCCTGACCGTGGAGTGCGGCGCCGAGCGCTACGCCATCCCGCAGGTGGGCGTGGACGAGCTGGTGTTCGTGGACGGCCAGTCCGGCCAGACGATCGAGCACGTGTCGGGTGCGCCGGTCTACCGGCTGCGGGGCAAGCTCCTGCCGCTGGTGCGCCTGGACGAGACGCTGGGCCTGCCGGTCCGCAACAGCGACCGCGACGTCTACATCGCGGTGCTGCAGGCCGACGGCCGGCGCTTCGGCCTGGTCGTCGACCGGGTCCTGAACACCGAGGAGATCGTGGTCAAGCCGCTGAGCGGGCGGATGAAGGACGTCGGCGTCTACGCCGGCTCCACCATCGTCGGCGACGGCAAGGTCGCGCTGATCCTCGACATCCCGTCGCTGGCCCGCAGGGCGCACCTGGCCGCCGAGGCCGTCGAGCGCGCCCAGGTCGACCAGGCCGGCGCCCGCCCCCGCGACAGCCACATCGAGCGCCTGCTCATCGCCGGCATCGGGGAGCGCCGGGTGGCGATCCCGCTCGACATGGTCACCCGCCTGGAGGAGTTCCCGGTGCAGCGGATCGAGCGGGTCGGCAGCCGGGAGGTGGTCCAGTACCGCGACCACATCCTGCCGGTCATCCGCCTGGCCTCGCTGCTGGGCTGCTACGACGTGGAGGAGGGCGAGACCGTGCCCGCGGTGGTCTACACCGAGCGGGGGCGGAGCGTCGCCCTGGTCGTCCAGCAGATCGTCGACATCGTCGAGGACCACATCGAGTCGCGCAGCGACCTCGACGACGACGGCCTGACCGGCTCTGCGGTGATCCAGCAGCGGGTCACCGAGTTGCTCGACGTGCGGCGGGCGATCCTCGCCGCCGACCCGCGGTTCTACGCGGAGATGTCCGAATCCATGGTGGGAGCCTGAGATGCCCAGTCGCCAGTACGCCACTTTCGAGGTGGCCGATCAGCTCTTCGGGGTCGACGTGGCCCAGGTGCAGGAAGTCCTGCGCTTCCACGAGTACACCCGCGTCCCGCTCGCCCCGACCTCGGTCGGCGGCCTGTTCAACCTGCGCGGCCAGGTCATCGACGCGGTGGACCTGCGGGTCCAGCTCGGCCTGCCGGCCCGGGACCTGAGCGTCCCGGCGATGAACGTCATCGTCTCGGTGGACGACGAGTGGGTGAGCCTGCTCGTGGACCGCATCGGCGAGGTCATCGAGCTCGACGACGAGGCCTTCGAGCCGCCGCCGGACACGCTCGCGGGCGCCTACCGGCACCTGATCATCGGCACGTTCAAGCTGGAGGACCGGCTGATGCTGGCCCTCGACGCGCGGCGCGCGGCCGACACGACCGTTCCGGTCCCGGCGCAGCACGCCGACGAGGCGCGGATGGCGCGCTCGGCCTGACGCGGCCGGGCCGTACGGCCTGCGGGGGGCGGCCCCCGCAGGGGCTGCGGGGCGCGGGAGCACCTTCGGGTGCGCCCGCGCCCCGCGGTCGTTCCGCCGCCGGGACCTGCGCGCGCACCGTGTCGGCCGGAGCGTGCACCAGGAAACGCGCCCGGTGCGGGTAGACCCGGCTCGCCACGCCCTCCTGCACGTACGCCGCCGCGTCGGGCGCCGCCCGTCATCGCACCCCGCGTCCATCAGATCTAGCGAGGGGACTGCCGGGTTCACCCGGCAGGGGAATCGCTTCCCTGTTACGGTTTTTTGCTTGAAACGGGCAGGGCTTGTCCGTCGCCTACCTCAGCAGAGGAAAGCGAGAAGCCGCTCCCTTCAGGGAGCGGAGGAGTCACGAGATCCACTTTGCCAGAGATAGCGGACCGATCATGTCCGCCAGGCGTGCCAGGATGACGTCACGGACGCGGACGGACGCGGACGGACGCGGACGGACCCGGCTGGAAACCGCTGGAAACGGCTGGGACCGCCGGGGACCGGACGCCGCCGCCTGACCGCACATGAGAACCGCCACAGACGGAGCAACACGATGAGCCGCCACATCCAGGTCACCTTCGACGCCCACGACCCGCGGGCGCTGTCGTCCTTCTGGCGCGATGTGCTGGGCTACGTGCACCCCGGCCCGCCCGGGGTCGAGTTGCCGGAGGGCGCCGACCCGCTGGCCGCGTGGGACGACTTCCTCGCGCGGGCCGGCGTGCCGGAGGAGGGGCGCAACTCGGCGTCGGCCATCGAGGACCCGGACGGGCACGGCCCGCGGCTGTTCTTCCAGCGGGTGCCGGAGGACAAGGCCGGCAAGAACCGCGTCCACCTCGACGTCCGTGCGGCTCCCGGGCTGCAGGGGCCGGAGCGGATGGCGGCGCTGGAGGCCGAGTGCGACCGGCTCATCGCGCTGGGGGCCAGGCGTGTGCGCCGCTTCGAGCCCGCTCCTCCGACGAGCGCCGGCTTCATCGTGATGACCGACCCCGAGGGCAACGAGTTCTGCCTGGACTGACGGTACGGGGGCAGGGGAACGCCTCCCGGTGGAGCCCGGCTCTCGGCCTGACTGACCGCGGTGTCTTCAACGCGGTCCGCCGGCTCCGCCCGGGGGCCGTCGGCGCTCAGGCCGCGGCGGCCTCCGCGGGGGC
>NZ_CDRNDK010000444.1:0-2720 GCF_977012225.1 Planomonospora algeriensis
CGGCCGCCGCCGCAGGCGCGGCGATGCGCCGGGCCAGCGCGGCCGGCACCAGCGAGGGCACCTGGCCCGGGTCGGCGAACCTCCAGCCTGCCAGTTCATCGGCCGGCAGCCGGATCGCGGCGATCTCCTCGGCGGTCAGGACGCCGCCGTCGTAGAGGAAGATCACCCCGTCCGGCCAGCCGGGCCGCGGCGGGATCCAATCCGCTGCCAGCAGGCGTCCGACCGGCCGGTCCAGGCCGAGCTCCTCGGCCACCTCCCGGCGGCATGCCGCGGTGGGGGACTCGCCGGGCTCGACGACGCCGCCGGGCACGTCCCACCGGGGCTTGTAGACCGGGTCGACCAGCAGCATCGCGCCCGCCGCATCGCGGAGCAGCGCACCGGCGGCCATCCATTTGCGTCCCAGCGAGGCGGCGTACGGATCGAGCGGTGCCGCGGGAAAATCCTGCGTCGTCATGACCGCGACCGTAACGGTCCGTCGCCGCGACCGGCAGGCTCCGAGACGGATCGCCATGGCCACCCGGGTTCCGGAAACAACGGCTTCCGAAACTCCTGCGGCCGGTCAGGTTCGGGGCCCGGATCCCGCACCGGACCCTTCTCGTCTCACCCTGCTTCTGGCTGATCAGATCGGGTTCCTTGCCCGCCGATCGGTGGATTCGTCTGTCGTTGCGGCGTATGCGGATCTACAGTCCAAGTGACCGGAGGTGAGGGCCTGCTCCACCTCAGCGGCGGGCGGGCCGGTGAAGGAGGGGTGCGATGAGTGCGGAGCTGGCGGTCCTGGCCGAGCAGGCGATCCCGTACGTGAGCGCGGCCGCTGCCGCCTACGGCGGCGCGGTGCTGGCCCGCACCCAGGAGCAGGCCGCCGACGCCACCGTGGCCTGGGGCCAGCGCCTCCTGCAGCGCCTCTTCAGCACCGCCACAACCGAAGCAGAGACCCCGGAGGTGGTCGCGGATCTGGTGGCGGCGCCGGAGGATCCTGACGTGCAGGCGGCGATGCGCCTGGCCATCCGCAAGGTGCTGGCCGCCGATGCGCAGCTGGCCGCGGAGATCACCGACATGCTCGGCCAGGCCCGGGCGGCGGTCTCGGCCGGCGGCAACGTGGTGCAGACCGGTGAGGTCTCCGGGGGCCGCGTCTACGGCGGCGACCACGTCGACTTCTCCCGCGGTACCTTCCACGGTCCGGTCACCGGCAAGGGATGAGCGCCGCCTCGAACCGCCCGCTGGAGGGCGACGCCGACGGCCGACTCTACGGCGCCGACCATGTCGACTTCTCCTCCTCCACCTTCCACGGCCTGGTCGCCGGGACGGTCAACACGGCTCCGGCGCCGGCGCTGCCGCCGGTGGCCAAAGTGCCGGCGACCGGACTGGTAGGGCTGCCGCGCCGACCGGCGGCGGTGTTCGTCGGCCGCGACGACGAGCTGGCCACCCTGCAGCAGGCCCTGACGGCCGGGCCCGGAGTGATCGCCCAGGCCGTCATCGGGCTGGGCGGGATCGGAAAAAGCGAGCTGGCCCTGCACTACGCCCTGACCCACCACAACCACTACGACCTCGTGTGGTGGATCGACGCCGACGGCGCCCAGGCCATCGAGGCGGGGCTGGCGGCGCTGTGCCGGGCCTTGTGCGCGGGCCTGGCCCCGGCCGCCGCCACCCAGGCCCCCGCCAAGGAAGCCGCGGCCTGGACGCTGGCCTGGCTGGCCGCCCACCGGCGGTGGCTACTCATCTTCGACAACGTCGAAGAGGTCGGCCACCTGCAGCCGTATCTGGGCCGCCTGCACAGCGGCCAGGTGCTCATCACCTCCCGCCGCGATCGTGGCTGGCAGGAGGTCGGCACCATACTGCGCCTGGGCGTGCTGGAGCCGGCGGACGCGGTGCGGCTGCTGCAGAGCCTGTTGGCCCCCGCGGCATGGGAGCCGGACGCGGCCGCGCAGCTGGCCGCCGAGCTGGGGGAGCTGCCGCTGGCACTCAAGCACGCCGGCGCCTACATCGCCGAGACCCCCGGCATGACCCTCTCCCGTTACCTGCACCTGCTGCGCACCACCGCGGCCCGTGATGCCGTCCGCCCCTGGCAGGGGTCGGCTGAGCAGGCGGTGGCACGCACCTGGGCGGTCACCATGGAGCGCATCGCCGCCACCGACCAACTGGCGGTGCGGCTGCTGCGCCTGCTGGCCTGCTACGCCCCGGACGACCTGCCGTGCGCGGTGCTGTACGGCCTGGCCGAGCACGGAACGGTCGATGAGATACAGGTCGCCGAGGCGCTGGGGCTGCTGGCCACCTACAGCATGATCAACCGCTCGCCGGACGGCCATGCCGTCAGCGTCCACCGGCTCGTCCAGGCTGTCACCCGCACCGGCATGAACGAGGGCGACCGCGCCGCCCTGGCGGCCGAGGCGGCCGCCCTGCTCCAGACTGCCCTGCCCGATGACCCGGATCGCATCACCTCCTGGCCCATCTACGCTCGGCTGCTGCCCCATGCCCGTATCGCGCTGGAATTCGACTCCCCTGGAATGGCTCAGGTCATCGACTATCTACACGCCAGCGGTGCTTACCGCACTGCATGCGCCCTGCAGAAACAACGTCTGGATGACTTGCACGAGTGCCTCGGCGCCGACCACCCAGACACGCTGGCTGTCCGACACAATCTCGCGTTCTGGACGGGGGAGGCTGGAGACGCGGCTCGAGCGCGGGATCTGCTGGCTGAGCTGCTGCCCGTGCGCGAGCGAGTG
>NZ_CDRNDK010000444.1:2820-5080 GCF_977012225.1 Planomonospora algeriensis
CTGGCGAGGTTGTCCTGGGAGGCCAAGGTGGAGAGATGGTCGGAGCCCAGCACCCGCTGGCGATCGGTGAGGGTCTGCTCGTACAAGGGGATGGCCCGGTCCAGGTCTTCGGCCGCATGGTAGGCGTAGGCGAGGTTGTTGCGGGAGGTCAGAGTGGTGGGGTGGTCGGGACCCAGCACCCACTCGAAGGCGGTGAGGGTCTGCTTCAGTAGAGAGATGGACCGGGACAGGTCTCCGGCCGATTTATAGGCGCCAGCAAGGTTATTACGGGAGGCCAGGGTATCGGGGTGGTCGGGACCCAGCACCTGCTCGCAGGCGGTGAGGGTCTGCTCGTACAGGGGGATGGCCCGGTCCAGGTCTTCGGCCGTATGGTAGGCGTAGGCGAGGTTGTTGCGGGAGGTCAGAGTGGTGGGGTGGTCGGGACCCAGCACCCACTCGAAGGCGGTGAGGGTCTGCTCGTACAGGGGGATGGCCCGGGGAAGATCTCCAGCCGATTCGTAGGCGCCGGCGAGGTTTCCCTGGGAGGCCAAGGTGTCGGGATGCTCGGGACCCAGCACCCGCTGGCGATCGATGAGGGTCTGCTCGTACAGGGGGATGGCCCGGTCCAGGTCTCCGGTCGCATGGTAGGCGCCGGCAAGGTTGTTGCGGCAGGCCTGGTTGGTGGGGTGGTCGGGACCCAGCACGCGCTCGGTGTCAGTGAGAGTCTGCTCCAGCACCTCGATCGCGCGGGCCAAGTCAGCCAAGTCGAACAGATACCGGCCGCACCAGACCCGCAGTTCAAGGAGAACGGGGGTCAGAGCGCCGATGCGGCAGGCGAGGGCATACACCGTGCTGGTCTGCTCGTGCAGCACCTCCACCTCCGCCCGGGCCCCCAGGTCGCGATCCCGTCCGGGAGGATGGCGTTGTAGGCGCCCAGCAGACCGTCGGCTGTCTCCAGGGCTTGGACGAGGCGGTCCTCGTGGGCGCGCGTTCGCGCAGTACCCGCTGGATGAGGCGGTGCATCAGCACCGAGGTGCCGTCCTCGCTGAAGCTGATCAGCGAGGCCTCGGCCAGATCGGCCAGCGTCTCATCGGTCACGTCGATCGTGGCCGTGTCCGGTGCGGATCCGTCGACGGCCCTGCCGTACAGGATCGTGCGCGGGATACCGGCCGGCGACAGGACCGCCAGCACCTCCAGCAGGTCCCGGATCTCCGGGGTGGACTCCTCGGCCTGGGTGATCGACAGTAGGATCGCCTGCGCCGTGCCGGTCGGGTACGGATCGCCGTCCAGGCGCGGCAGGTAGCGCTGCAGTGGGAAGGCGCGCAGCAGGTCCAGGTAGGCGGCGTAGGTGATGCGGCGGCGGGTGATGACGGCCGCGGCCTGGGCCAGCGCCAGTGGCAGGCATCCCAGCTCGGCGGCGACTTCGGCGGCGCCGTCGTCATCGTCGCGGATGCCGGTGTAGCCGGCCAGGAAGGCCGTCGCCTGCCGCGGGGTGAACGCGTGCACCTCGACCAGATGGTAGGCGCGGGTGAAGGCGTGGTTGCGGGAGGTGATGATGACGCGGGTGGCGCCGGTGGACGGGCACCAGCGCCGCACCGTCTCCACCTCGAGGGCGTTGTCGAAGACCACCAGCGCCGGCTCACGCGTGGCGGCCAGGTGGGTTTTGACCCGGAGCGCGACCGCGGCCGCGTCGTCCTCGCTACGGCGGAGGCCCAGCCGGTCGCCAGGGCGCCCAGGCCGGTGAGGATCTGCTCCTCGCCGGCGGCGGGGATCCAGGCCACGATCGGCCAGTTCGCGTGCTGGCAGGCCCAGGCGTAGGAGGCGGCCAGCACGCTTTTGCCGACTCCGGGGGTGCCGGCCATGGCGCAGATGGCCACCGCGCCGCCGGTGTCGGCCTGCGGGCGCAGCACCTCGTCCAGTTCTTCCAGCAGGGCGGGGCGGGGCTGGAAGACCTTGGGCGGCTGCGGGATATCGCCTTCGATGATCTGCCCGGGCTTCGGCGGCGGCGGATAGTGGTGGTGGTGCTCTTCCTTGCCGACCACCTTGTCGTGGAAGGTGCCGCCGGAGAAGTCGATGTGGTCGCCGTCACTGGGCATCGTCACTCTCCTCGCCGGAGGCCGGCGCAGCGGGCGGGACCGCGGGGCCGGTGACGGATTTGCCGGTGACGGGGGCGTGGAAGGTGCCGCCGGAGAAGTCGATGTGGTCGCCGCTGTAGGAGCGCGGCTCCGACGTCTCGGCCGCGTGCCCGCTCGCGCTCGCGCGCCGCTCGACCGGCGGCGGG
>NZ_CDRNDK010000445.1:0-5051 GCF_977012225.1 Planomonospora algeriensis
GCGCGAGGCCGGGCGCCTGCGGGACCTGCTGCGCGAACTGGCGCCCCGGGAGGGAACGGCGTCGCCCGCCGCGGCGCTCCGCCGGATGCTCGCCGTCGGCGTCTGCCGGCTCGCCGTCGCCGGTGAGCATCCGGAGGTGGAGCAGGAGGTCGTCCTGCAGCAGATCAGCGCCCGGACGCCGGACTCGTTCGGCGGCCGTGCGGATCCGGGGAAACTCGCAGGGACCAAGCTCGGCCAGTTCGGCGCCTTCTACAAGAAGTCCTGGCGGGTGAACGACTGGATCTGGGGCCGCCTGGACGGGGCGACCCGGATGGTGCAGGCCGTGCTCGACCCGGGGCGCCTGCTCCAGCTCGGGCTGTCCCCGCAGGAGGCGTACCGGCGGCTGCGCGCCGTCGCGGTCGGCGGGAGGTTCGCCGACGAGCTGGCGGCCCGTTTCGACGGCGACCGCGAGCGGATCGAGCGGGAGCTCGCCTTTCTGGGCGCCGGGACGGACGGCGCGGTCCCGGCGGAGCCGGACGGTTCCGCGGCGGTGGAGCCGGAGGGCCCGGCACCGTGCCCGGAGCTGACGGCCACGGTCCTGGCGGTCGCGCGCCGGCTGCACGCGGAGATCCTCGACGAGGAACTGGACGGCCTGGCCGAGGCCGTACGGGAGGACTTCGACGCGGGCGCGGGGCAGGGCCCCGAGGCGCGGCGCTTCCTGGAGGCCTGGCAGGGGCGGCCGGAGCGGCCGTCGATGGACTTCCTCCTCGCGGCCTTCTCCCGGGCGGAGATCGGCGAGGAGGAGTTCGCCGACGAGATGCGGACACCGCTGTTCCTGCACACCGCGGGCCGGGCCGGGGCGGTGGGGGCCGCGGTGATCGCCTCCGCGCTGGGGCGGCGGTCCGCCCGCCGCGCCTGGTGGAGCTGCCGTGGTCGGTGGCCGGCGCGGTCGGGCAGGAGATCGCGGCACGGGTCCGGACCGGCCGGCGGGAGGCCGCGAGCCTGTTGCGGAGGCTGCGCGAGCACGGCCAGTAGACCCGCCGGTCCCGTCGGCTAGTCCTTCATGAACCGGGTGAGGAGCTCTTCGACCTGCGCGTTGAGCCGGGCCCCCCGCGGCCAGCCGGCGTAGTGGGTCAGGAAGATGACGATCTCGCGGAGCTCGTCCGGGGTCAGCTCCCCGGTGCGCAGCGCCGCGTCGAGCTGGAGTTCGACGTCGTCGTCCATCCCCTGCCCGACGAGCAGACCGAGCAGGAGCAGCCGCCGGTCGCGCAGGCTCAGTCCGTCTCGGGACCAGACCTCGGCGAACAGGTGCTCGACGGTCATGCCGAAGAAGTCACCGGGGACGCCCGCAGGGTCGTCCTCACCGTGGACCTGCTTCATGATCTCCAATCCGCGGGTTCGGCGGTCGGGAGCGGTGTCGTCAAGGTGCTCGTCCATGGGTGCTCCGGTCGGCCGGTCGGGGGCGGACGCGACGGGCGGTGTCGCGGTGCCTCCATACTTGGCCGGTTCCGCTGCGAGCGGTAGCTCCTTCCCGCCAATAGTCGCGACATATATAAACATCCCGCCCAGAAATCATCGACGGCGCCGGAGCCGCCGCTCTCCGGGAGCGCGGATCCGCGCCGTCCGGCACAGTCCAAGATCGTACAGTC
Source organism: Planomonospora algeriensis (assembly GCF_977012225.1). Lineage (NCBI taxonomy): Bacteria > Bacillati > Actinomycetota > Actinomycetes > Streptosporangiales > Streptosporangiaceae > Planomonospora > Planomonospora algeriensis. The sequence continues at coordinate 1,629 of NZ_CDRNDK010000445.1, forward strand.
GGGGCCGCGGCCGGGACACCGCCCCGGCGGAGTCCCGCGAACCCGCATGAACACCGCATGAACCCCCTATGAGCCCCGGATCGGCCCCGGTCCGATCCCTCCGAGCCGCGCGGCGGCATGTCCGCGCGCCGGGACGCGCCCGTCGCGACCATTCCGCCGCGCTCCGCATCAAATGGAGCCGATCTCTCACCGGGATTTGGTCAAGATTTCCAAGATGGTCGCCGAGGGAATGGGAGGGATACTCAAAAAACGGGCACAAAATCCCTTGCCGACCCGCAAAGCGGAGGTACAGCCCTGGTGCGAAGTTCAAGGGCGCGGCTCGCCGCGACACCGGTGGCGCTCGTCGCCGCCCTGGCCGCAGGATGCGCAAGTCCCGAGTTCACCTACGTCCGCGACGGCGACGGCCAGACCTACTTCAAGGTCCCGGCCGTCTGGCGGCAGATCGACCAGAAGGTCCTGGACGCGGCCCTGGCGCGGAGCGACCCCGAGTCGGCCGCCGCGCGGGTCCGCAAGCAGCTCGTCTGGTCGATCGCCTACGACGCCCACGCCGAGCCCGCCGTCCAGCACCTGTACGGCCTGGGCCCCTCCGACGAGCCCTTCGTCTTCGCCCGGGTCGCCAAACTGCTGCCCTCCGAGCTCGACGAGCTCTCCCTGAACGGCATGCGCGACGTGATCCTGCCCGTCTCCGAGGAGGTGCGCGCCCAGGCGGAGCAGATCCCCGGCTACCCGCTGACCGGCTTCGAGCTCCTGGCCGACGAGGTGCTCCACCCCGGCGACGGGGTGCGCGGGGTGCACGTGCGGTTCAACTACGCCGTGCAGGGCGCGGGGGTGCAGACCTTCGACCTCACCTCCTACCTGAGCGAGGACGGACAGCGGCTCTCCACGATGCTGGTCCGCTGCTCGGCGGCGTGCTACCGCGAGCGCGCCGCGGAACTCGACAGGGTCACCCAGTCCTTCAAGGTCAAGCGAGCCATCGGGTGAGGAGCAGCCCGCCTATGAAGATGAAGCCGCCCCCGTCCCCGCACCCCGAGGGCCTGCGCCCGCCCGGCACCGGCCCGACCGACCCGCGCGCCGAGACCCGCAAGCGCATGCCGCTGTGGGACCGGATCAAGTTCGTCCTCGTCCTGACGGTCGTCTACCTCGTCCTGGTCTGGAACCAGATGGCGGCCAACGAGGGCAACATGACGTTCCAGGAGGGGATGCTCAACGTCGCGTACGAGGCCCCGTGGATCTTCTGGCTGCTCGGCGCCGAGCTGCTCCGGCAGCTGCACTTCCTGGTCAGCGAGCGCTCCGCCGGCTACCACCGGTTCTGGACCCGCGGCGTGTTCGGCGGCTTCGAGCGCTGGAGCCACCGCCGGTTCTCCGACTGGAACCGCTTCCGGATGGCCCGCGCCATCAAGTGGCTGTTCTGGATCGCGGTGCTGGCGCTCGTCCTCGGCGAGGTGCTGGACACCTCGCCGGCCATCGCGCTCTTCCAGGCCCCCGCACTGCTCTGGCAGGCGCTGCCGTACGTCGCGCAGCTGGCCTTCGCGTTCTTCTTCATCGCCTTCCAGTTCATCGGCCTGTTCTGGCTGCTGTCGCGGGGCGGGGTGGAGACCTACTTCCCCGACGACATCACGACCCGCTTCTCCGACGTCTGGGGCCAGGACCACGTGGTCGAGCGGGTCAAGGAGAACATCGTCTTCCTGGAGCGGCCGGACGAGATCGAGGAGCGCGGCGGCTACGTGCCCAGCGGCCTGCTGCTGTGGGGGCCGCCGGGCACCGGCAAGACCCTGATGGCCGAGGCGGTGGCGGGGGAGACCGGCAAGCCGTACGTATTCGTCGACCCCGGCGCCTTCGTCAACATGTTCATGGGCATCGGCATCCTGAAGGTGAAGTCGCTCTTCCGCAAGCTCCGCAAGCTCTCCCTGCGCTACGGCGGCGTGATCGTCTTCTTCGACGAGGCCGACTCCCTCGGCCGGCGCGGCTCCCTGGCGCAGCAGGGCCCGCGGGGCGGCCCCGGCTTCTCCCCGCACTCCGGCGGCTGCCACGGCTTCGGCTACCTGTCGGAGGACACCCGGTGGCTGCTCCACCAGGCGGGCTCCCGCGCCGGTACGGCGGAGCCGGAGACCGGCCGCAGCCGCTTCTTCATGGGCGGGAACATGGGCGGCGGCGGCGACCCCGGCACCCTGCAGGCGCTGCTGACCGAGCTGTCCGGCCTGAAGAAGCCGCGCGGCATCGTCAACCGGCACGTCCGGCGGCTGCTCGGGATGCGGCCCAAGCCGCCGCCGAAGTACCGGATCCTCGTCATGATGGCCACCAACATGCCCAACTCGCTGGACGAGGCGCTGCTGCGCCCGGGCCGCATCGACCGCATCTACAAGGTCGGCTACCCCTCCAAGGCGGGCCGGGTCCGCACCTACCGGGGCTACTTCGACAAGGTCCGGCACGAGCTGACCGACGAGCAGCTGGACAAGCTGGCCACCATCACGCCCTACGCCACCGGGGCCACGATCAAGGACCTGGTCAACGAGTCGCTGATCACCGCGATCCGGGACGGCCGGGAGGTCATCACCTGGTCCGACGTGACCCGGGCCAAGCGGCTCAAGCAGCTCGGCCCGCCCGAGGACGTGGAGTACATCGAGCGCGAGCGGCACGCGGTGGCCGTGCACGAGGCGTGCCACGCGGTGGCCGCCTACCGGACCCGCTACCACCTCGAGATCGACATCGCCACGATCGAGAAGGGCGCCGACTACCTCGGCATGGTCGCGAGCATCAAGCCCGAGGACCAGTTCACCCGGTGGAAGTCCGAGCACGAGGCCGACATCATGGTCTCGCTCGCCTCGCTGGCCGGGGAGCGGATGTTCTTCGCCGAGGACAACTCCTCCGGCGTCTCGGGTGACCTGTACTCGGCGACCTACCTCACCGCGCTGATGGAGGCGCACTGGGGGATGGGCCGCGGCGTCACGTCGGTGCCCGCCCTGCAGGAGCTGGAGATCATGGGCGGCAAGTCCCTGCCGAAGCCCGGCGGGGCCGGCGGCGCACAGCGGGTGGGCGGCGGGAAGGGGATCAAGGCCCCGGACGTCCTCGGCGAGCGCATCGAGTACAACCTGGTGCGGCTGCTGGAGCGGACCGAGGAGCTGCTGCGCGAGCACCGGCGGGAGGTCCTCTGCCTGGCCCACGCGCTGGAGACGGACAAGACGCTGAACGGCGACGACGTGGTGGCGGTCCTGGAGCAGCGCCGGGGGCCGCTGGTCGACGGCTCGGTCTACGCCTCCGACGACTTCTACGCCGAGATCGAGGAGTACCACCTGGAGGCGGCCCGGGCGCACCGCGAGCACAGCCGCGTGGCACGCGAACTGCCCGTCCCGGCGGCCGTGCCCCGGCTCGAACCCGCCGTGCTGGTCCAGGGCGCGGTCGTGACGGGCAACGGCCACGCCTCCT
>NZ_CDRNDK010000446.1:0-5040 GCF_977012225.1 Planomonospora algeriensis
ACCGGTGTCCGCCGCGCCCGTGCCCGCCGTACGGCGCGCCGCTCAGGCCGCCACGGCGGCGGGCAGCGGCCCGCGGCCGGTCAGCCACTCCACGACCTTCCGGTGGCCGTGGCAGGCGTCCTCGAAGTGGCCCCAGTGCCAGTAGCGCGGCTGGTCTCGCACCCCGGTGACCCAGGTGCGGTAGGCCACCGGGATGCGCGCGCCGTCCCGCTCGGCCGCCTGGGCGACGCCGTAGGTGCGGATCACGACGCGGCCGCCCGGCGCGAACAGCACGTCGTCGGCCACGGGATACAGGGTCATCTGGTCGATCATGTTCGAGCCCCCAGGTTCGGTGTGGCTCGAACTCTGCCCGGGCGACCGGCTCCCCCCCGTTACGCCGTCGGCGCGCGCAGGTTAACCTGCGCGCGCCGAGGTAAAAACGGTGTTACACCATCAGACCGTCGAACTCCCCGTCCTTGACCCCGAGCACCAGCGCACGGATCTCGTCGCGGGTGTAGATCAGGGCGGGACCGTCGGGGAACCGGGAGTTACGGACCGCGACGCTGCCGTCCGGCAGTTCGGCGAGCTCGACGCAGTTGCCCGTCGAGTTGCTGTAGCGGCTCTTCCGCCAGCGGGCCCCGGCCAGGTCCGTGGCCGGCATGCCGTTGTAGGTCTGCTTCATTTACATCTCTCTGAGAAGGTCGCCGAGGATCTCGGCGGTGCCCCCGGGCGTGGTGCTCTCCACGCACAGCTGCTCCATGGCCGTGAGGTAGGGGTCGACGTCCTCACGTTTGTCCAGGTAGAGGGCACCCCAGAGCTGCTCGACATAGACGACGTCCGACAGGTCGGACTGGGGGAATCGCAGGATGCTGAACGCGCCGCCCTCGGCCGCGTGCATGCCGAACCGGAAGGGCATCACCTGGATGGTGATGTTGGGGAGCGTGGCCACCTCCAGCAGGTGCCGGAGCTGCTCGCCCATGACCTCCCGGCCTCCGATCGGCCGTTTCAGCGCCGCCTCGTCGATGACGGCCCACAGACGGGGTCCGTCCTTCTTCGTCAGGCGCTCCTGCCGCTGCATGCGCATGTGCACGCGGCGCTCGATCTCTGCGTCCGGCACGTCCGGGTAGCCCAGCCGGATCACGGTGCGCGCGTAGGCCGACGTCTGCAGGAGGCCGGGCACGAACTGCACCTCGTAGGTGCGGATCACGTTCGCCGCCTCCTCCAGCCCCACGTAGGTGGCGAACCAGTTCGGCAGCAGGTCGCCGTACTTGTGCCACCACCCGGGGGTGTTCGCCTCGCGGACCATCTCCAGCAGGCTGCGCCGCTCCGCGTTGTCGAGCACGCCGTACAGGGTGAGCAGGTCCTCCACGTCACGCGTCTTGAACCCGACGCGTCCCAGCTCCATGCGGCTGATCTTGGACTCGGAGGCGCGGATGTGGAATCCCGCCACCTCTCGGGTGAGCCCCTTCTCCTCCCGCAGACGGCGCAGGCTCGCGCCGAGCATGATGCGCCGAACAGTGGAACCGGTACCCGGCGGATCAATGGACACGTGGTGCTCCTTGCTCGCTTCCTGATCGACAGTGTGTCACTTCGCGGCCCGGGAATCCCCAGCCGCGGACAAGATCCCCTTTCCTTCCGGATTACCGAAACAGGGGTAACCGTAGCGGTTGCGACCACCTCGTGCACGTGCATTCGCTCTTGCACATGCACGGGAGTTCAGGCCATCATGATCTGCGTGCAGTCCGCCCACATCGCGCCCCCGCGCCCCGCCTGGACGGCGCTCGACTGGTGGCCCCCCGTCGGCTGGTGGCCCGATCCGGCGCGTGACCTCCTGGCCGCGTCCTCGCCGGCCGCGGCGCCCCCCGGCCCCTCGGCGGCCAGCGCCACCTTCGTCCTCCCCCCGCACGCCGAGTCCGTGCACTCCGCGCGGAGCTTCGCGGCCGGGACGCTCTCCGGCTGGCGGCTCGACGACCTCGGCGAGAACATGGGGGTCGTCGTCTCCGAACTGGCCACCAACGCCATCAGGCACGGCCTCCGGCTCGCGGCGGACCGCACCAGGGAACCGGTCCGGTTGTCGCTGATCCGCAGGGACCGCATGGTCGTGTGCGCGCTCAACGACCCGGGCGCCGGGTCCCCCACCCTCCGCGACCCCTCCCCGCTGGAGGTCGGCGGGCTGGGACTGCACATCGTCGAGTCGCTGAGCGTCCGCTGGGGCTGGGCGCCGCTCGCTCCGTACGGCAAAATCGTCTGGGCGGTCCTGCGGGCTTGACGGTCCCGGCCCCGCCCTCCGACGACCTCACCCCGACCCCCGCTCCCGGAGCACCGCGTCCCCCGGGACACCCCGAAGCCCTCCCCCGGACAGGCGCCGCCTCTTCCCCTCATCCGGCGCCCGCCGGTCCCGGGCCCGGCGCTCCCCCCGCCGCCGGACCCGGGGCCGGCCGTTCTCCCCTCAGGCGCCGCACCGCGCTCGTTCGGCCAAGCTTGTCGCATTCTGCGTGGTGCAGCCCCTACGGGAATGCCCTCTGCATTACCGTTGGTGACTCCTGCACTCCCTGAAGGGAGCGGCTTCCCGCTCTCCCCGACGGCTCCCGGAGAGTCCCCCACGCACGATTCCATAAGAGAGCTGCGAGATGGACGATCACCTGCTCGGCTGGTTGAAGACCCTCGACGAGGAGCGGCTCGCCCGGATCCTGGCCAACCGGCCGGACGCCATCGCTCCCCCGTGGCCGCGCCGCCTGGGCACGCTGGCCCAGCGGCTGGGCAACGGCTTCGCCGTGATGGAGGCGCTGCGCGCCCTGCCGCTGCCCGCGCTGGAGGTGGTGGAGGCCGCACTGACCCTCGGCGACCAGGTCGACGCCGCGGGGCTGGCCCGCTTCCTGCGGGTGCCCGAGGACGCGCCGGCCCCCTGGCTCGACCTGCTGGCCGACCACGCCCTGGCCTGGCCGGACGACGAGGGCCGCATCCGGATCGTCGGCGCGCTCGCCCGCTGGTGGACCTCCCCCTGCGGGCTCGGCGAACCGCTCGCCCACTACCTCGACTCCTGGACGGTCAGCGCGGACGCCCTGCGCTCGCTCGCGCGCTCGCTCGGCCTGCCCTCCGGCTCCAAACGGCGCACGGCCGCCGCGATCGCCGAGGTGCTGTCCGGCGCCGGACGGGTCACCTCCCTCCTCGCCCGCGCGCCGGAGGGCACCGCCCGGCTGCTGGAGGGCTTCGTCTGGGACGGCCCGGTCCACGACGTGGACGGCGGCCGGTTCGTCGTGCCCGGCTCCCCGGAGAAGTGGGCCGCCGACCACGGCCTGCTCTTCCGGACCAGCTGGAACGTGGCCGAGATGCCCCGCGAGGTGGCGCTCGCGCTGCGCGGTCCCGACTACCGGCCGCCCTTCACCCCGGACCCCCCCGACCTCGCCACGCTGCCGGTCGACCCGGAGACCGTCGACCACCTGATGACCCTGGCCGCCCCGCACGTGGTCGAGCGCTGCGCCGCGATGCTGGAGAACACCGCCAAGACCCCGCTGCCGCTGCTCAAGGCCGGCGGGGTCGGCGTGCGGGAGGTCCGCCGGGTGGCCAAGGAGACCGGCTGCGACGAGGACGAGACCCGGCTGCTGCTGGAGGTGTGCGCGGTGGCGCGCCTGCTGGCCTGGGACGAGCCGGCCGGCGGGCTGGTGCCCACCGACCGGTTCGACCGCTGGCGGCTGGACGACGCGCCGGCCCGGCTCCGGGTGCTGCTGGCGGCCTGGTGGCGGATGGAGCGCTCGTCACTGCGCCGGACACGCGGCAAGTACGGCACGGTGCTCGGCGACGACCCCGCCGGAGCCTCGGTGGCGCGGATCCGCCGGGCGGTGCTCGGCGTGCTGGCGCGCCTGCCGGCGAGTACGGCCTGCGCCGACACCGGCGGCCTGGTCCGGCTCGTCCACTGGCACGCCCCGCTCCTGGATCCGGCGCTGCTGGCCGAGTGCGCCCCGGCGGTGCTGGAGGAGGCCCGGCTGCTCGGGCTCACCGTCCACGACGCCGTCACCGACCTGGGCCGCGCGCTCGCCGCCCTGGACGCCGGCGTGGGAGACGAGGGCGACGACGCCTGCCCGGTCGTGGAGTACGACCCGGGGCTGGTGGAGTGCTCCACCCGCGCCATGGCCGGCGTCCGGCGCAGCGCCCTGTTCGGCGCGGACCTGACGGCGGTGGTGACCGGACCGCCCTCGACGGAGCTGGCGGCGCTGCTGGACCGCGCCGCCGAGCGCGAGTCGCGCGGCACGGCCTCGGTCTGGCGGTTCACCCCGGCGAGCGTGCGCGGCGCGCTGGACGCCGGCCACACCGCCGACGGGCTGCTGGCCGACCTGGCCGAGGTGGGGGCGGTGCCGCAGCCCTTGGAGTACCTCGTGCGCGACGTGGCCAGACGGCACGGGGAGGTCACCGTGACCGCGGTCGCCTGCATCGTGCAGGCCTCCGACCCGGCGCTGCTGGCCGAGATCGCCGCCCACCGACGGCTGTCCCGGCTGGGCCTGCGCCTGCTCGCGCCCACCGTGCTGGCCAGCTCGGCGCCGGCCGGGCGGACCCTGGCCGCGCTGCGCGAGAACGGCTACGCCCCGGTGCCGGTCGAGGACACCGGGGAGATCACCGTGCGCCGGGCCCGGGTCGAGGAGCCGCAGGACGGCGGCCGGCTGATCCTGCTGCCCGGCGGGCAGGTGGCCGAACTGGAGCAGCAGGTCCACGTCCTGACCGAGCCCGCGCCCGACCCCCGCGAGCACGCCCGGCGGCTGCTGTCCACCGGTTGCGAGGGCGCCCAGGCGCCGGGCCGCACCTGGGCGGTCATCGGCCGCCTGGCCTCCCGGCTGCCGACCGCCCAGCAGTCCCTGCTCGGCTTCGTGGTGGACCGGGGCGTACGGGCGGCGATCACGCTGGCCGACGGCCTGACCGCCACCATCAGCCACGGCGAGCTGCGCAGCGGCGTGCTCGACGCGTGGTGCGAGGAGGCCGGGGACTACCTGGAGTTCCCGCTGTCCGACATCGTCGAGGTCCGGGCGCCTACGCGTAGGAGCCCCGGACCCGCGCGGGTCCGGGGCGCCG
>NZ_CDRNDK010000447.1:0-5033 GCF_977012225.1 Planomonospora algeriensis
CGCCGGGCGAGCGCGGCGGACGCGACCTTGGGCGTCGGCAGGGCCGCGCGCCGGCTGACGCACGCCCAGGGGGCGGGCCGCACCGGGCTGGGCCAGCTGATCGAGCTGACGGCCGCGCACAGCGCGGGCGACGCGCTGGTCACCGCGGCGCTGGCCGGCACGCTGTTCAAGCTCCCGGTCAACGAGGCCCGGGGCCAGGTCGCGCTCTACCTGCTGATCACGATGATCCCGTTCGTGGTGGTCGCGCCGTTCGTCGGCCCGGTCCTGGACCGGTTCCGCTCCGGCCGCCGCTTCGTCATGGCGGGCACGCTGTTCGGCCGGGGACTGCTCTGCTTCGCCATGGCCGCGGCGGTCGTCCCCGGTGACGTCTTCACGATCTTCCCCGCGGCGCTGGCCGTGCTGGTGCTCTCCAAGGCCTACAACGTCTCCCGGGCCGCGATCATGCCGAGCGTGCTGCCCGCCGACATCGCGCTGGTCACCGCCAACGCCAGGGTCGCCCTGTTCGCCCTGGTCTCGGCGGGGGTCGCGGTGCCCGTCGGCGCGGGGGTCAGCGCCTGGCTCGGCGCCGAGTGGGTGCTGCGCGCGGCGACGGTGCTCTTCCTGCTCCAGGGCGTGCTGGCCGTACGGCTCCCGCGCCACGTCGACTCCCCCGACCTCGACGAACTGCAGGAGGGCGAGGAGCGCCCGCCGCGCTGGCGGACCATGCTCAACGTCGGCCCGGTGGTCGCCGAATCGATGCTGGCCAACGTGGCGATCCGGTTCCACTCCGGGTTCCTGCTGTTCTACCTGCTCTTCCTGGTGCAGGAGAAGAAGCTGCCCGGCATGCCCCCGGCGGCGGCGATCGGCGTGCTGGCCCTGGCCGCCGGCGCGGGAGGCCTGGCCGGAGCCGGGGTGGCCTCGTGGGCGCGGAGCCACTCCCCGCAGGTCATCGTGCTGGCCACGCTCGCGCTGTCGGGAGCGGTCACGGTCGTGGCCGCCGTGGTGTTCGGCCTGTGGACCGCGGTGGCCGTCGCGCTGGCGGCCGCCTTCTCCCAGGGGCTGGGCAAGCTCGCGCTGGACGCGATCGTGCAGCGCGAGATCGGCGAGGAGATCCGTTCGTCCACCTTCGGCGTGGTCGAGGCGTTCCTGCAGATCGCCTGGGTGGTCGGCGGGCTGATCGGACTGCTGCTCTCGCTGTTCGCCGCCGGGCCCGGGGGGCTGGCGGCGATGGCCGCGGTGCTGGCCGGTTCGCTCGGCTGGCTGGTCGTGCGGCGGCGCGCGCGCATCCGGGTCAGGGACGCGCGGGCGCGGGCCGCCCGTGCCGCCGCTGGTGCCGCCGCCCCGGAGGCACCGGAGCGCCCGGCGGATCACGACGGTCCGGAGGAGCAGCCCGGACCCGGACCCGAGCCCGGACCCGAGCCCGGACCCGAGTCCGGACCTGAGCCCACTTCCGCGCCGCCCGGCCCGGACGCCGCGCGGCGCGGCCCCGGGCGGGCCCGCCCGCGGAAGCGGCCCGCGGGCACCACGACCGCCGTCGTACGGCGCGACGAACCGCCCACCGAGCAGCGGACCAAGCCGCTGACCAACCCTCACGGCTGAGCCGGGGAACCGGCCGGGATCCGGGTCAGACGTCCAGGTCGTCGGCGACCGCGCGGAGCACGGTCGCGATCTTCTTGGCGTGCGCCGCGTCCGGGTGCTTGCCCTTCTGGTAGGACATCGAGACCGTGTCGAGGAGCTTGATCAGATCCTCGACGATGACCACCATCTCGTCGGGCTTCTTGCGTTTGCCCTTCGGCTTGGCGGTCCGGTCGAGGGCCGGGGGCTGGTCGATCACCCGGACCGAGAGCGCCTGCTGCCCGCGGCGCCCCTCGGCCACGCCGAACTCGACCTTCTGACCCGGTTTGAGGGAGTCCACGCCGCCGGGCAGCGCGGAGGAATGCACGAAGACCTCACCGCCGTCGTCGCGGGTGAGGAAGCCGAAACCCTTGTCGGCGTCGTACCACTTGACCTTGCCACTCGGCACAGGGGTGACCTCGTTCAGACTGTGGTGTAGGGATGGAAGTAGGTTATGCCCATAGGCCGCTCAGAGCGACCGTGTAAAAAGGGACGAATCAGCCGACCGCGGCGGCGCTCCGCCACCCGTCGAACCACCCGGCGAACTCCAGCAGATCGCTCAGCACGACGTCGGCTCCGTGCTCACGCAGTTCTCCCGCCCGGTAGGGACCCGTCGCCACCGCCACGCTGACGGCGCCTCCCGCTCGCGCCGCCTCGATGTCGGCGACGTGATCTCCAACATAGGCGGCCGCGCCGAAGGCCGCGAGGGCCGGGCCCTTGGCGGCCCCGAACACCGATCCGGCGACCTCGTCGACCTCCAGGCCGAGGAACTCCACGGTCCGCACGGCGTCCCCGGCGTTCTTCCCGGTGACCACCACGACCCGGCCGCCCGCGCGCCGTACGGCTTCGACGGCCTCCCGGGCGCCGGGCAGCGGCGTGGTGGCGGGGACCGCGATCGACGGGTAGAGGGAGCGGAAGATCGCGGCGGCTCCGGGGATCTCGTCCGCCGGGAGCCAGTTGGCCAGCTCCAGCTCCAGCGGAGGGCCCAGCCGTGCCACCACCGCGGCGCTGTCGATGGGCACCCCGATCCGCAGCGACAGCTCGTCGTAGACGGCGGCGATCCCCGCACGGGTGTCCGCGAGCGTCATGTCCAGGTCGAATCCCACCGAATGCATGCCCCGTAGCATGCCAAAGCCCGGCAATCCCCAGAAATCCATCCCGGCCTGCGGGGACGCCCTCCGCGGGCTTCCGGTGATCCGGCGTCCGCCGCCCCGCGACACCGGACCCCTCGCTGTACGCGACACCGGGCCCCTCGCTGTACGCCACGGCGGCGACTGTGGAACCCTTTGCGCAAGGAGTCGCTTACTCCCCCGGCCGGAGGGTCCGCCGGTGCGCCCCGCCGCACCCCGGTCCGCCGGTTTCGTCCGGTGAACCGCACCCTGACGGGTTACCCACTGGATAGGGTCATCATGGAGGTATCTGCAGACAAATGACCAGATCGACGCGCGAGCGGATCATCGACGAGGCCCTGCGCCTGTTCGCCGAGCGGGGCTATTCGGCGACCTCGGTCGCCGAGATCGAGGCCGCCTCCGGGTTGTCCCCCGGCGCCGGAGGGCTCTACCGGCACTTCAAGTCGAAGTACGAGGTGCTCGCCGCGGCGATGAACGAGCACGCCGCCCGGACCAGCATGCAGATCGCCGAGACCCTGGCCGAGATGAGCACCGTCGACGCGGACCTGGCCATCGAGGACCGCCTGGCCCACCTGTGCCGGTCGGGACTGGCCAAGGTGCGCGAGGAGAGCGAGCTGACGCGCGTCTTCTTCCGCGACCTCAGCCAGTTCCCCGAGCTGGTCGCGGTGGTGCGCGAAGGTCTGCTGCAGCCCATGTTCGACGCGATCACCACGTGGTTCCGGGCCCAGCCCGAGTACGCCGGGGCCGACCTCGACTGGCCCGCGATCGGAGCGGTGCTGGGCGGCGCGGTCATCCACTACCGCCTGTTCCAGGAGACCGTGGGCGAGCCCCCCGGCCGCGCCGAGAAGGACCGCTTCGTCGACTCCTGGGTACGGCTCGCGCTCGGCCTCATGCCGAGCCCCGCCGTACAGGCGATCGGCTAGACCCGGCCACCGGCTCCGTGCAGGCGATCGGCCGCACCCGGCCACCGGTTCCGCGCAGGCCCGCGCCTCGGGCCCGTACCGGTCCGCGCGTTGTCGGGGAGGACTCCTAGCATGGTGGGAATGAGCACGGAGTTCACCAAGTGGCTGCGCGGCCGGAGCGACGAGCAGCTACGGGAGCTCGTCGCCCTGCGCCCCGAACTCATCACCCCCGTCCCCGCCCACGTCGAGGGGCTGGCGGGGCGGGCGAGCAGCCCGTCGGCGGTCGGCCGGGTGCTCGACCGGCTCGACCGCTTCACCTTCGCGGTCGTGGAGACGCTCGCCGTGCTCCCCTCGCCGATCTCCTACCGCCCGCTCCGCGCCAGGCTGGCCCGCGCGCTGGCCGGACCTGCGGACTCGGTGTTCGAGGCCAGGTTCAGGGAGACCGTCGACCGGCTGCGGACGCTGGCCCTGGTCTACGGACCCGACCGCGCCCTGACCCCGGCCCCCGGCGTGCGGGAGGTCCTGGACGGCCCCGCGGGCCTGGGCCCGCCGGCCCGGGAGGCGTTCCGGCACTACCACCGGGAGCGCCTGGCCGAGCTGGTCGAGGACCTCGGCGGGAGCGGCGACACCGCGGAGGCCCTCGGCGCGCTGCTGGCCGATCCCGAGGTCGTCGCCCGGCTGGTCGGGGAGGTCTCCCCGCAGGCCAGGTCCGCCCTCGACGAGCTGGCCTGGGGTCCGGCCAGCGGCCGGGTGGCCAACGCCCGCCGCGAGGTGCGGGCCGCCACCGCCCGGTCGCCGATCGAGCAGCTGCTCGCCCGGGCGCTGCTCTGCGCGACCGGGGAGGAGTCCGTCGTGCTGCCGCGCGAGGTCGGGCTGTTCCTGCGCGGCGACCGGATCCACCGTGATCTCTCTCCCGTCCCCCCGCCGCTGGCCGGCGCCGAGCGCAAGCGGGATCTCACCGACCGGACGGCCGCCGGCCAGGCGTTCGCGTTCACCCGCGCGGTGGAGGAGCTCTGCGAGCGGTGGAGCGCCGAACCTCCCGGCGTGCTCCGCGGCGGGGGCCTGGCCGTGCGCGACCTGAAGCGCGCCGCGGCCCTGCTCGACCTGCCCGACTGGGCGGCCGGCCTGGTCATCGAGGTGGCGCACGCCGCCGGCCTGGTGGCGGCGAGCGGCGCGGTCGACGGCGACTGGATGCCCACCCCCGTCTACGACGGCTGGCGGGTGCGCGCCACCGAGGAGCGCTGGGTCGCGCTGGCGTCGACCTGGCTCGCCATGGATCGCGTGCCGGGGGTGATCGGCGACCGCGACGAGCGCGACCGGCTGCTCAACGCGCTCCATCCCGATCTGCGGCGCGCGCCGCGCCGGAGGTCCGCACGGCCGTGCTCGGCGTCCTGGCGACGGCCGGGGA
>NZ_CDRNDK010000448.1:0-5021 GCF_977012225.1 Planomonospora algeriensis
CCGGGCGCTGGCCGGGCACGCCGTCGTGGCTCCCCGGCTGGAGCTGGGCTCGAACACCGCGGTCAAGGGCGCCGCCCGCGAGGGCTCGGCCCCGGCGGTGCTGAGCGGCTACGCGGTGGAGGGGGAGCTGGCCACCGGGCGGCTGGCCGAGGTGGCGACCGCCGGCATCGACCTGGAGCGCCGCCTGCGGGCGGTCTGGCGCCGGGGGCGCACGCCCACCGGTCCCGCCGCGGTCCTGCTCTCGATCGCGCTCGGCACGGCCAGAGGCTGACCCGCGCGGACCGGCCGGTCCGGACATGCGGGAGCTATGGACCTGTTTGTCTTTTTCGATGTAGGGTGCCCGGCATGGCAGCTGCCGAGGTGGCGTACCCGGCCCGGTCCCGCTACGACGTCGTCGTCGCCGGAGGCGGTCACAACGGCCTGGTGGCCGCGGCCTACCTCGCCCGCGCCGGCCGCCGGGTGCTCGTCCTGGAGCGCCTCGGCCACGTGGGCGGTCTCGCCGTCTCCACCCGGGCGTTCCCCGGGGTCGACGCCCGGCTGTCGCGCTACTCCTACCTGGTCAGCCTGCTCCCGGCCAAGGTCGTCGAGGACCTGGGACTCGCGGTGGAGCTGCGCCGCCGCCGCTACGCCTCCTACACCCCGGTGGGGGAGACCGGCCTGCTGGTGGACGGCGGCGACGCCGGCCGCACCGCCGCGTCGTTCGCCCGGGTCACCGGCGGGACCGCCGACCTCGACGCCTGGCGGCGCTTCTACGCGATGACCGCGCGGGTGGCCGCCCGGGTCGCGCCGACCCTGCTCGAACCTCTCGTGAGCCGTACGGCGATGCGCGACCTGGTGGGCGCCGAGGCCTGGCGCGACCTGTTCGAGCGGCCGATCGGCGAGGTCGTGGACGAGCGGTTCGCCGACGACACCGTGCGCGGGGTGGTGCTCACCGACGCCCTGATCGGCACCTTCGCCGATCCGTGCGACGAGGGCCTGCTGGCCAACCGGTGCTTCCTGTACCACGTGATCGGCGACGGCACCGGCGAGTGGAACGTCCCGGTCGGCGGGATGGGCGCGGTCTCCGGGGCGCTGGCCGGGGCCGCGCGGGCGGCCGGGGCGGAGATCCGCACCGGGGCCGAGGTCGTGGCGGTCGACCCCGGCGGGGAGGTGACCTTCCGCGACGAGACCGGCGAGCACGCGGTCACCGGCGAGCGCGTCCTGGCCAACGTGCCGCCCGCCGTACTGGCCCGGCTGCTCGGCGGCGGTGAGGGGCCGGTGCCCGAGGGCGCCCAGCTGAAGATCAACATGGTGCTGTCCCGGCTGCCCCGGCTCAAGGACCCGGAGGTCGACCCGGTGGCGGTCTTCAGCGGCACCTTCCACATCAACGAGGGCCGCGACCAGCTCGCCCGCGCCCGCGCCGAGGCCGAGCGGGGGGTGATCCCGGGCCTGCCCCCGGCCGAGGTGTACTGCCACTCGCTGACCGACCCCTCCATCCTCGGCCCGGAGCTGCGCGCGGCCGGGGCCCAGACGATGACCCTGTTCGGCCTGCACATGCCCGCCCGGCTGTTCCGCGCCGACCCCGCCGGGGCCCGGGAGGAGGCGGTGCGGGCGACCCTCGCCTCGATGAACCGGGTCCTCGCCGAGCCGATCGAGGACTGCCTGCTGCGCGGCCCGGACGGCCGTCCCTGCCTGGAGGCGAAGACCCCGGTGGACCTGGAGGCGGAGGCGGGCCTGCCCGGCGGGCACATCTTCCACCGCGACCTGTCCTGGCCGTTCGGCGAGCCGGGGAAGTGGGGCGTGGAGACCGGTTTCGAGCGCATCCTGCTCTGCGGCGCGGGCGCCCGGCGCGGCGGCGGCGTCAGCGGCATCCCCGGGCACAACGCCGCGATGGCGCTGCTGTCCTGACGGCCGCGGGCCTCCGTGCGGGGATCCGCCGCCGCGCCGGGCGGGTGCGGGCCTTTCCCGCGGGAACCTCAGGGGCCCTTCATGCGGCTCTCATGATGGGTCTCTAACGTTGCGGGCATGGGCGACGGTGAGGCGGCGCGGGTGCTGGTCGTGGACGACGAGCCCGCGCTGAGGGAGGCGCTGCAGAGCAGCCTGGAGTACGAGGGCTACCGGGTGGGCCTGGCCTCCGACGGGCAGGCCGCGCTGGAGGTCCTGGAGCGGGAGCCGTACGAGGTGGTGCTGCTGGACGTGATGATGCCCCGCCTGGACGGGCTGACCGCCTGCCGCAGGCTCCGGGCGGCCGGCAACCACGTGCCGGTGCTGATGCTGACCGCGCGCGACGCCGTGGGCGACCGCGTCTCCGGGCTGGACGCCGGGGCCGACGACTACCTGGTCAAGCCGTTCGAGCTGGACGAGCTGCTGGCCCGGGTCAGGGCCCTGCTGCGGCGCGGCGCCCTGGCCGCCCCGGCGGCGGAGCAGGACTCCGGCGCGCTCGTCTGCGGCGACCTGCGGATGGACACCGCCGGCCGGGAGGTCACCAGAGCGGGCGTCCCGCTGGAGCTGACCCGGACCGAGTACCTGCTGCTGGAGCTGTTCATGGTGCACCCCCGGCAGGTGCTCACCCGTGAGCAGATCCTCAGCGAGGTGTGGGGCTTCGACTTCGAGCCGTCGTCCAACTCCCTCGACGTCTACGTGATGTACCTGCGGCGCAAGACCGAGACGGGCGGGCTGCCCCGGCTGATCCACACCGTCCGCGGCGTCGGCTACGTGCTGCGGACCTCGCCGTGAGGACGCCGTGAGGACGACTCCCCGCTCCCTGCGCTCGCGGCTCACCCTGCTGGTCGCGACGGCCGTCGCGGTGGCGATCGCGGTGTGCGCGGGCGCCTGCTGGTTCCTCGTCCGCTCCGAGCTGCTGGACCAGGTGGACCGCTCCCTGCGGAGCCCGAAGGGGCCGCAGGGCGTCGAGTGGATCGAGCGGTACTGCTCCGGCGCGGGGCGGCCGGACCGCCCGCCGCCGCCCCGGCTGGCCCTCCTCCAGCTGGTCGACGCGGACGGCCGGACGTGCGCCGTCGGCACCGAGGTCGAGGTCGTCGCGGGCGACCGGGAGCTGGCGCGGGCGCCCCGGGGCACGGAGGCGTTCCGGGACGGGGTGACCGCGGACGGGCAGGAGGTCCGGGTGCTGGCCCAGAGCGTCGGCGGCGGCCTGGTGATGATGGAGTCCCGGCCGCTGGAGGAGTTCCAGTCCACGCTCACCGCGCTCGCCGGGATCCTGGCCGGGGTCGCCGCGCTCGGCGTGGTGGGCGCGGCCACCGCGGGCCGGCTCATCGCCCGTACGGCGCTGCGGCCGGTGGAGCGGCTGACCGGGGCGGTGGAGCACATCGCCAGGACCGAGGACCTCGGCACCCGCATCCCGGTCGAGGGCACCGACGAGCTCGCCCGGCTCGGCGCCTCCTTCAACGCGATGACCGCCGCGCTGGCCGGCTCCCGGGAGCGCCAGCGGCGGCTGATCGCCGACGCCGGACACGAGCTGCGCACCCCGCTGACCAGCCTGCGCACCAACATCGATCTGCTGCTGCGCAGCGAGGACTCCGGCCGGCCGCTGGAGCCCGCCCCCAAGCGCAGGCTGCTGGCCGGCCTCAAGGCCCAGTTCGAGGAGATGTCCACGCTGATCGGGGCCCTGCTCCAGCTCTCCCGGGGCGACAGCGAGCACGCGCCGCGCGTCGAGGTGGCCTTCCACGAGGTGGTCGGGGCGGCCGTGGAGCGGGCCCGGCTCCGCGCCCGCGACCTGCCGATCGAGACCGACCTCGGGCCCTGGTACGTCCACGCGGACCCGGCGGCGCTGGAGCGCGCGGTGGTCAACCTGCTCGACAACGCGGTGAAGTTCTCCGCGGACCCCGGCCCCGGCGACGGCCCGGGAGACGCCGGTCCCGGTGGCCCCGGTGGGCCCGGGAGCCCTGGTGGTTCCGGCGGCGGGGCGCGGGGGCCGGTGGCGGTGCGGCTCCGTGACGGCGAGCTGATCGTCCGTGACCACGGTCCCGGCGTCGACCGGGAGGAACTGCCCTACGTCTTCGACCGGTTCTGGCGCTCGCCCTCGGCCCGGAGCATGCCGGGCTCGGGCCTGGGACTGGCGATCGTGGCGCAGGCCGTACGGGAGGCCGGGGGAGAGGTCGCGCTGGAGAACGCCGACGGCGGCGGGGCCGTCGCCCGGCTGCGCCTTCCCGGCTCCCCCGCGGCGGGCGGCGCGGGCTGAGCCCCCGCGGGTGAACCGGGCTTCTCCGACGCCCAGTGCGGGTTCAATGCCGTCCGCACCGAGATCGCCCAGGCGCTGCTGCCGGCGGTCGAGGACGAGGAGTGGTTCTTCGACACCGAGCTGCTGCTGCTCACCGAGCGGCACGGGCTGCGCATCCACGAGGTGCCGGTGGACTGGGTGGACGACCCCGACAGCCGGGTGGACATCGTCAGGACCGTCATGGACGACCTGAAGGGCACGGCGCGCGTGGCTCGCAGGACCCTGTCCGGCCCGGCCCGTATCCCGGTCCCGCCGCCTATGCGCTGACGCCGCTCGGTTCGGCCGTCAACGGCACGAACCCGACCGCGGGCCCGGCCGGAAGCGGTGGTCCCGGCGGCATGCGCGGGCCCGGCGGGATGCCGGGAGGCTTCCCCGCCGGGCCCGCCCGGCGACGCCGTACGCGGCGGGCTGCGGGGCGGTGGTCCCGGCGGGTCCCTGAGCGCGGAACTGATCGCCTACCTGAAGGAGAACCGGGGCGGGGCGACCTGGCTGGCGGCGGTGGGCAGCGCGCAGAGCGCCTCCTCGGCCATCCTCTCGACGGGTCTGCCCGTCATCGCGATGGGCGGCTTCGCCGGGAGCGACCCCGCCATGACCGCGGACCGGCTCCAGGAACTGGTCGCCTCCGGGCGGCTGAGGTACGTGATGCCCGGCGGCGGGCGGGGCGGCCCGGGCGGTGGCGGCTCCTCGGAGGTGAGCGCCTGGGTGCAGGCCGACTGCACCGCCGTCGACGCCGCGGAGTACGGCGGCGCCGACGCCGGGGAGGGCGCCGGGGAGGACGCCGCCGGCACCGGGCGGTCCCTCTACC
>NZ_CDRNDK010000449.1:0-5010 GCF_977012225.1 Planomonospora algeriensis
TGCCCCGACGGCCGCCCACGCCGCCGCGCCCGCGACGTCGTCCGCCGGCGGCTCCTCCTCCGGCATGCCGTCGAGCAGGCGGAGGCTCTCGGCGTGATGCCCCAGGCTGGACAGGATGTTGGCCTCGTTCACCCGCAGCGCCCACAGGCCCGCGGCGCTCGTGACGCGGTCGCGCGCGGCGTCGTTCGCGGCGACGGCCTCCTCCCGGGCCGCGCCGCGGCACCACATGAGGTTGTGCGTGCGCGCCAGCGCCACCGCGAGCGCGCGGCGCTCCGTGGCGGCCGCCTCGTCCGCCCTGCGCAGCACGTCCTCCGCCTCCTGCGGCCGGCCCGCCTCCGAGAGCGTACGGCCGAGCAGGAGCAGCGCCGGGAACGTGAGCTCCTCCCCGGGGATCGCCCGGAGGAAGCCGAGCGCGCGGGCGTGGTCGCCGCCGTACGAGGCGAGCCGGGCGGCCTGGAGGAGGAGGGCCGGATCGGCGGTGCCGGTGGCGGTGAGCCGGTAGGAGGCCAGGCGCATGGCGTCCTCCCGGCGGCGCGAGCCGGCCCGTTCCAGCCGGTCCGCCTGCTCGCGCAGGATCTCCCGGCGGCGCGGCTCGGTGACGTCCGCGGGCAGCACCTCCGCGTAGAGCGGATGTGCCAGGCGGGCGTACGCGCGCCGCCCCTCCCGCACGGTGGTGACGAGGCCGGCCCGCTCCAGTTCGTCCAGGGCGTCGCCGGACCCGTGCTCCAGATCGGTGACGGACACCGGGCCGCACAGCGCGAGGACGTCGAGGACGCGGCGGGCGCTCGGGGCCACCGTCGCGAGCCGGTGGCGGATCAGGTCCGTGAGGCGGCGGGTGACCGGAAGGGGCTCGGCCGCGGCCAGCCGCCAGATCTCCCCGTCGTTCGCCAGCCTGCCCTCGGCCAGCGCGCCGCGCACCAGTTCGCCCAGGTAGAGCGGGTTGCCGCCGCTCGCGGCGTGCAGCCGGTCGACGGTCTCGCGGTGGACGTGCCCGGCCAGTGCGTCCCGGAGGAGCCCGTTCACCTCCGGCCACGTCAGTGGTGCGAGGTCGGCGTGATGGACGGCGTCGCCCCGCCCGAGCGCCACGGCGCTCTCCGCGGACGAGGCGCCCGAGTGCACCGTGCCCACCAGGAAGACGGCGCCGGACTCCATGAGCTGGCGCAGCAGCAGGGCCGAGGTGGAGTCGAGCAGGTGCAGGTCGTCGATGAGCAGGACGAGGCGCGCCGTCGCGGTGTAGGCCCGCGACATGAGCCGGACCGCCGTCGCGAAGCCCGCGACGGGGTGCGACAGGTCCACCCCGTCCGGCAGCAGATGGGCCATCGCTCCGAGCGGGATCTCGGCCGCCGCGCCGGTCGCGGCGGCGCGGGCCACGGGGTGCCCCCGCAGGCCGGCGGCGTCGAGGCACTCCTCCGCCAGCCGTGTCTTGCCGACACCGGGCTCACCGAAGACGAGGAAACCGCTGTAACCGGTTTCATCGAGGACCGCCTCGAACGCCTTCAGCTCCGCCTCGCGGCCGCCAGGGGCCATCGCCTCGGCACCGTCTCAGCCGTCGCCACCGCGGGCTTCTCCTTCTGTCGGACGATCGAGCGCGTCATCGGTCGCGGTGACCGTTCCGGGCGCGGCGGCGATGCCGGCAGGGCGCGGATGGCGCGTGTCATCGCGGGCGGTCCTTTCCAGGATCGGGTGCCGCCCTCGATGTACACCTGATCGCTTTCAGTGCGGTTGCCGGTGGTTGCGGATCGCTTGCGGCCCGGCGCTCCCGGTGCCGTCCTCCGGCGTGTCAGGCCCGGAGCCGGCCCGGAGCCGACTTGGAGCGGATCGTGCGGCGGCATCCGGATTTCATCAGGTGCCCAGTTTCTCCATATATGCCCTGTGCGTGGGGGGCGTCTCCGGAGATGATGCGATCACGGACATGAGGAACCGGTGACCACGAGGAGCAAGGAGGCGTTCGTGCGTCTGGGATTCAGCATCGGCACCCTGGGGCCTGTCGCGTCCACTCCCGGCGAGCAGCTCAAGCTCGTCGGGGAGGCCGAGCGGCTGGGATACGAGTCCGTCTGGGCCTCCGAGGGATACGGCGCCGACCCGGCGACGACGCTGGCCTGGCTGGCGGCCGGCACCGAGCGGGTGGAGCTGGGCAGCGGGATCATCCAGATCTCCGGCCGTACCGCCGTCGCCACCGCCATGGCCGCGGCGACGATCGACCGGCTGTCCGGCGGCCGGTTCCGGCTGGGCCTGGGCACCTCCGGCCCGCAGGTGACGGAGGGCTGGCACGGGCGGCGCTACGAGCGTCCGCTGGCCCACCTGCGCGACTACGTCCAGGTGGTGCGGACCGCGCTGGCCCGCGAACCTGTGCGCCACACGGGCCCCACCCTCCGGCTGCCCCTGCCCGACAGCCGCGGCAAGGCGCTGAGCATGGCCATCGGCCCGGTACGGCAGCCGCTGCCGATCCATCTGGCGGCCATGGGCCCCAAGGCGATCGCCCTGGCCGGCGAGATCGCCGACGGGTGGCTGCCGATCCATTTCCCGCCGGAGCACGTGGCGGAGTCCCTCGGCCATCTGCGCTCGGGGGCGGCCCTGGCCGGGCGCGACCCGGCGGACATCGCCGTCTCCCCCATGGTGATGGCGATGGTGGACGACGACGCCGACTACGCCCGCGACGTGGTGCGCCCGATGCTCGCGCTCTATCTGGGCGGCATGGGCAGCAGGGAGGTCAACTTCTACAACCGGCTCGCCCACCGCCTGGGCTTCGCCGCCGCGGCCGTCCGGGTGCAGGACGCCTACCTCGACGGCGGGATGGGCGAGGCGATGGAGGAGCTGCCCGACGACCTGGTGGACGCGCTGGCGCTGTGCGGCACCCCGGAGCGGGTGCGCGAGCGGCTGGAGGCCTACCGCAAGGCGGGGGCGACGACCCTCGTCGTCGGGCTGAACGCGCCGACGCTGGACGACCGCCTGGAGCAGCTCGGCTGGCTGGCGGAGCTGAACTCCTGACAGGCGCCCGCGGGATGCCTGCGGGAAAGGACGGAGCGGCGGCCCCGGCCCCACGGAACGCCCTGCGCCGTGAGGGCCGGAGCCGCCCCGCCCGCGCCGGTCGCTCCGGTGGGGCCGCTCCGGTGGACCACTCCTTTTCGGATCAACCCGGCGTGGCGGTCCGGGGCTGGCGGGCGATGGCGGCCGGGGCCGCCTCCTTCGCGGTCCCCTTCGCCCGCATCTCCTCGACGAGCGCGGCCATCCCCGTCACCGTGGGAACCTGGAACAGGGTCCGCATGGGGAGCTTCACCCCCGCCTTCTTGCGCAGCAGCGCGATGAGCTGGACCGCGACGAGCGAGTTGCCGCCGAGCTCGAAGAAGTCGTCCTCCACTCCGACCCGTCCCGCGCCGAGCACCTCGCCCCAGAGCCCGGCCAGCATGCCCTCGGTCTCGTTGCGGGGCGCGACGTAGCCGTCCGCGCTCCCCCCGCCGCCGTCCGCCGCCAGGTCCAGCCGCTCGGCCACGGTCTCCTGGGTGAGCTCGCGCACGCCCGCCACGAACTCCGGCAGAGCGGTCGCGTTGACGACCGCCTGGGGCCCGAGGTCCGCGGCGAGCAGCCGGCGGAAGGCGTCCGCGCCGCCCGCGAGCGAGATGCCGCGCTGCGCCCCTTCCAGGTCCACGCCCGCCCCGGCCGCCGCGGACTCCTCGGCCACGACGGGCTGCTCCGCCGTCTGCCGGGCGCCCTCCCCGACGGTGGCGGCGACGGCGCCGGTGTCGACCCGGCGGAGCACGAAGTCGGAGATGTCGACCAGGACGCGGCCGTCGTCTCCGTAGAGCGTCAGATCGACGGAGACGATCTCCCCTCCCCCGGTGTCCCGGTGCCTGGCGTGGCTCCAGATCCGGTCCTGCAGCGGTGCGTGCACGGTGATCCTGCCGTAGCCCAGCGGCAGGTGGCTGTGCTCGCCCGCGGCGCTGACGAACGCGGTCGCCTCGTCGAGCAGGGCCGGGTGCAGCCCGAAGCGGCCGAGCTCCGCGGCGGTCTCGGGCGCCGCCTCCAGCCGGGCGAGCTCCTCCTCCTGCCCCAGGTGCACCGCGCGCAGGCTCCGCCAGCGGGGTCCGAAGGCGACCAGGCCGGACGCGGAGGCGAACAGGTCCGCCGCCTCGTCGCGGGAGCCGTACGAGCACCGGTCCCGCAGCTCGGCCAGGTCCGCGGCCTGCGCGTCCGCGGGCACCCACGCCGCACCGCCCCTGGCGTGCTGCCTGGTCGTCCCGCCGACGACGCTCACCACCTCGAACTCCACCCCGTCCCCGCCGGGCGAGAACAGCACCCGCAGCTCGGCCGAGGCGCCCTCGGCGACCGCCAGCGGCGCCACGAAGGCGACGTCGCGCAGCTCGACGGCGTGGCCGGGCCCCGGAGCGGGCACGGTCGCCTCGAACGCGTGGCGGACCGTCTCCAGGTAGCCGGTGCCGGGCAGCACCGGCTCCCCGGCGACGCGGTGCTCGGCCAGCAGCCAGTGGGTGTCCGGGGAGACCGTCCCGGAGGCCCAGGGCAGCCGGTCGGCGGAGTCGTGCCGGTGGGTGAGCACGGGGTGGTCCAGCGGGCTGACCCGGTCGCCGCGCTGCAGCGCCCGGAAGGCCACCGGCGCGGCGACCTCGGCGGCCATGCCGACCTCCAGCCAGGCGCCCCAGTTGACCGAGACCACCCGGCCGGGCCAGGTCTGCGCGTAGGCGTCGAGGAAGTTGTTGGCGGCGCAGTAGTCGACCTGGCCGAACCCTCCGGCCACCGCGGTCACCGAGGAGCACAGCAGCACGAAGTCCGGCTCCAGGTCGCCGAACGCCTCGCGGAGCGCGATGGTGCCGGCCAGCTTGGGCGCCATCACCCGTTCGGCCTCCGCGCGGTCCTTGACCTCGGCCATGCCGCCGCCGGGCAGGCCGGCGGCGTGCACGATCCCGTCGATCCGGCCGAACCGCGCGAGCGCCTCGTCGCGGGCGCGCCGCACGCTCGCCGGGGTCGGTCACGTCCGCGGCCAGCGCGAGCACCTCG
>NZ_CDRNDK010000450.1:0-5009 GCF_977012225.1 Planomonospora algeriensis
CCGCCGCGGACTCGGCCGCGTCGGTTCGCTGCCCGAGCCGACGCCCCTGCGCGACTTCGTACGGCGGGCCGCCCGGGGACTGCCCCGCACGGCGGGCGGCCTGCGCGTCGCCGGAGACCTCGGCCGGGAGGTCCTGCGGGTCGCGGTGAGCGGGGGAGCGGGCGACTCCCTCCTGGGCACGGCCCGCGCCGCCGGAGTCGACGTCTTCCTCACCGCCGA
Source organism: Planomonospora algeriensis (assembly GCF_977012225.1). Lineage (NCBI taxonomy): Bacteria > Bacillati > Actinomycetota > Actinomycetes > Streptosporangiales > Streptosporangiaceae > Planomonospora > Planomonospora algeriensis. The sequence continues at coordinate 220 of NZ_CDRNDK010000450.1, forward strand.
CCTCCGCCACCACCCGGCCAGCGAGTTCGCCGAGGCGTCCTCCTCCGGCGGCGGCCCCGCCCTCGTCGACGCCGCCCACTGGGCCACCGAATGGCCCTGGCTGGCCGACGCCGCCCGGCGGCTGACGTCAGGGTTGGCGGCGCGGGGGATTAATGTTGAGGCACGTGTCTCCGAGACGGTCACGGACGCATGGACGACAACAGCAGAGTCAATGACCCCGGCCTGAAGGCCGGGGCGTGAGGTACGGCACCGCCGTATCTCAAGCCCGCGTTGACCAGCCCCAGTCATCAGCGGATGGAGGTGCGAAGTGATGGCTACGTCCGATGTGCGACGGCAGACCCACCGGCGGGTGCTTCCTCAGCCCGCCGCTCTGGAATCCACGGGAGCAGACACCCCGGGTCGGGACGAAACGGCCCGTGGAGACACGATCGGCGACGATTGCGTACCGGGCATCGGACCTGGGCGAGGGGAGACCCGCGCGTGGCGCACCCGCGCGCGCGGGCGTCACCCCGAGGCGGCTGCGGTCGCCGAGGGAGAGCGGGGCGGTAACGCCCCATCCGTGTTCGTGCTCGACAAGCACGGCGAGCCGCTGATGCCGTGCCATCCGGCGCGTGCCCGCGAACTGCTGGCATCGGGGAGGGCGGTGGTGGTCCGGCACACACCGTTCGCCATCCGGCTCAAAGACCGTACGGTCGCCGACTCCAGGGTGGCCGGGGTGGAGGCGGGCATCGATCCGGGCAGCCGCCACACCGGCCTCAGCATCTTCACCCAGGCGGGCGGCGTCCGGCGGGGGATCTTCGCCCTGCAACTGGACCATCGGGGCGGGTGGATCCGCGACAAGCTGACCGCCCGCGCCGCCTACCGGCGGGGTCGCCGGTCACGGAACCTGCGCTACCGCGCCCCCCGGTTCAACAATCGGACCCGGCCCAAGGGGTGGCTGGCGCCGTCGCTGCGCCACCGCGTCGACGGCACCCTGTCGTGGATCACCCGGCTGCGCCGGTGGGCGCCGATCCGGGCGATTCACGTGGAGCGGGTTGCGTTCGACACCTCCGCGATGGCGGCCGGGAGGTCGCTGTCGGGAGCGGAGTACCAGCAGGGCACCCTGGCAGGATATGAGGTCCGCGAATACCTGCTGGCCAAGTGGGAGCGGCGGTGTGCTTACTGCGATGCGCAGAACGTCCCGCTGAACATCGATCACATCCGGCCCCGCGCCCGGGGCGGCTCCGACCGGATCAGCAACCTCACCCTGGCGTGCATACCGTGCAACCAGGCCAAGAACGCCCTGCGGGTCGAGGAGTTCCTGGCCGGTGACCCGCAGCGTCTGGCCCGGATCCTGGCGCAGGCGAAGGCGCCGCTGCGGGACGCCGCCGCCATGAACGCGACCCGGCAGAGACTGCGGCGGGCGCTGGAGGCCACCGGCCTGCCGGTGCACGCGGTCTCGGGCGGACGTACCAAGTGGAACCGGCACCGGACCGCAGCGCCGAAGTCCCACACACTGGACGCCCTGCACGTCGGTGAGATGGAGACCGTCGTTTCCTGGCCGTCGACCGTACTGGTGGCGTCCGCGACCGGGCGCGCTCCTACGCCCGCACCGCACCGGACCGGTACGGCTTTCCCCGGCTGCGGCGGCCCCGGACCAAGCAGGTGCACGGGTTCGCCACCGGGGATCTGGTCCGCGCGATCGTCCCGGCCGGGAAGAAGGCCGGGACCCATGTCGGGCGGGTCGCGGTCCGCACCACCGGCAGCTTCAACATCCGCACCGTCCGCGGCTTGGTGCAGAGCATCGGCCACCGCCACGTGCGGTTGCTGCAACGCGCGGACGGCTACGGCTACACCACCATCAAGGAGACCACGATGACCGACCGTTCCGCGTTTTCTCCCCGGCCTGAAGGCCAGGGCTTCCACGCTGGAGGTAATCAGTGAAAGCAGCCCCGGCATCCCAGAAGCGCCTGCTCGACCTGGCCGAGGTCGACTCCGTCCTCGACCGGCTGGCCCACCGCCGCCGCACCCTGCCCGAGCTGGCCGAGATCGACGAGCTCGCAGCCCGGGTGGCCCGGCTGGCCACCCAGGTGATCGCCGCCGAGACCGAGGCGGGCGACCTGGCCAGGGAGCAGTCCAAGGCCGAGTCCGACGTCGACTCGGTCCGCGTCCGCGTCGAGCGGGACCAGAAGCGCCTCGACTCCGGTCAGGTCTCCTCCCCCAAGGACCTGGCCAGCCTCCAGTCGGAGATCGCCTCGCTGACCCGCCGCCAGGGCGACCTGGAGGAGGTCGTTCTGGAGATCATGGAGCGCCGCGAGGCCGCAGACGGGCAGGTCGTCAAGCTCTCCGCCGAGCGCGACGAGCTCTCCGCCGCCCGCGCCGCCGCCGAGGACCGCAGGGACGCCGCCTTCGCCGAGATCGACAAGGAGCTCGGCGAGGTGAAGGCCAAGCGCTCCGGCGTCGCCGCCGACGTCCCCGCCGACCTGCTCTCCCTCTACGAGAAGCTCCGCGAGCAGTCCGGCGTCGGCGCCGCGATGCTCCAGGGCGGCCGCTGCCTGGGCTGCCGGACGAGCCTGTCCATCGCGGACGTCAACCGCATCAAGGCCGCCCCGCACGACGAGGTGATCCGCTGCGAGGAGTGCCGCCGCATCCTGGTCCGCACCCCCGAGTCCGGGCTGTGACGTCCTATCTCGTCGAGGCCGACGGCGGGTCCCGGGGCAACCCCGGTCCCGCCGGTTACGGTGCGGTGGTCAAGGACGCCGCCGACGGCCAGATCCTGGCCGAGGACGCCGCGGCGATCGGCACCGCGACCAACAACGTCGCCGAGTACCGCGGGCTGATCGCCGGCCTGCGGGTCCTGCTCGACCTGGCCGGGGACGGCGCGGCGGTCGAGGTGCGGATGGACTCCAAGCTGGTCGTCGAGCAGATGGCCGGCCGTTGGAAGATCAAGAACGAGGGTCTGCGCCCGCTCGCCTCGGAGGCCGCGGCCCTGGCCCGCCGCCTCCGGGTCACCTGGAAGTGGATCCCCCGCGAGCGCAACACCGATGCCGACCGCCTGGCCAACGAGGCCATGGACGCCGCCGCCAAGGGCCTACCCTGGCGCTCGACCGCCTCCGTGACCGGGGGAGCCCCTGCGATCGGGGAGCCTCCGCGATCGGGGGAGCCTCCGGGCGCGGGGGAACCTCGACCGTCGGGGCCGCTCGCGTCTCGGAGCGCCCGGCCGCCTCCTCGTCCTCCGGTCCCGCCGCCTCCACGCCCGCCGCGTCCCCGGCCGCCGGACGGGCCGGAGCCTCCGCGCCCGCCGCCCAGGGGTCCCTCTTCGACGCGACGGACGTCTCCGAGGTCCCGTCCGGCCTTCCGGCGAAGGTGGCCGCGACCGCGGGTACGGTCACCGGAACCGCCCCGGGCACCGGCTGGCGCCCCCCCCACCACCGCGGCCACCACTCTCATCCTGCTCCGCCACGGCGAGACCCCGCTCTCCGTCGAACGCAGGTTCTCCGGCCTCGGGGATCCCGAGCTCACCGCGAACGGCGCCGCCCAGGCCGAGGCCGCCGCGGCCAGGCTCTCGCAGCCGCCGTACGGCGTGCAGGTGATCGTCAGCTCCCCGCTCAGGCGGGCCCGGGCCACCGCCGAGGCCGTCGCCGTCAGGACCGGCCTGGAGGTGGTCGTCGAGGAGGACCTGCGGGAGGTCGACTTCGGCGACTGGGAGGGCCACACCTTCACCGAGATCCAGCGCCGCTGGCCGGACGGGCTCAAGGCGTGGCTGTCGGACCCGGCTGTCGCGCCGCCGGGCGGGGAGAGCTTCGAGACGGCGGCGCGGCGGGTCGAGGCGGTGCGGGACGGTCTCGTCGAGCGCTACGAGGGCAGGACGGTCCTCGTCGTCTCCCACGTGACGCCGATCAAGACGCTGCTCCGGCTCGCGCTGCTGGCTCCGCCCGCCGCGCTGTACCGCATGCACCTCGATCTGGCCTGCCTGTCCCGCATCGAGTACTACGCCGACGGCCCGGCGGTGGTGAAGTCGTTCAACGACACCGCGCATCTGCGCTGACGGCGGGGCGGCGGGCGGACGACGGCCCCGGTCGGAGATCGCCCCGGAGCGGATAAGCTAGGCGGCACGGCGGACGAGCCGGCCGGGCGGCCGCGTCGGGTCCCTTGCGGGCCCGCCGAGGAAGGTCCGGGCTCCACAGGGCAGGGTGGTCGGTAACGCCGACCCGGGGTGACCCGCGGGACAGTGCCACAGAGAACAGACCGCCTCTCGCGAGAGGGGTAAGGGTGAAACGGTGGTGTAAGAGACCACCAGCGCCCACGGTGACGTGGGCGGCTCGGTAAACCCCACCCGGAGCAAGGTCAAGAAGGGACGCTCCGCGAGGAGCGTCCCGCGCGCGACGTTCGAGGGCTGCCCGCCCGAGCCGCGCGGGTAGACCGCTCGAGGCCGGCGGCAACGCCGGCCCTAGATGGATGGTCGCCCCTTCACGCGAGTGAAGGACAGAACCCGGCCTACAGGCCGACTCGTCCGCCTCACCCTTCTGACCAGGGGCTGAGGGTTCATGCTTCGTTCTCGTTCCGGCTCTGTTCCGCCAGGTCTTTCTTGATCTTAGTGTCGATGGCGCCCCGGCCGAGGTCCTCGTCGTCCGGGAACAGGTGCCCGTAGGTGTCGAAGGTCTCGCCGATGGTGGCGTGGCCCAGGCGGCGCTGGATGCTCTTCGGATTGAGGTTCGCCGCGATCAGGGTCGAGGCGTAGTAGTGCCGCAGGTCGTGGGTGCGCCGTGAGGCGCTGTTGAGTCGAGTGGAGGTGAGAGACCTTCACCGCT
>NZ_CDRNDK010000451.1:0-5006 GCF_977012225.1 Planomonospora algeriensis
GCACCAACCGCGTGATCAAGACGGTCGCCCGGGACGCGTACGGCTTCCGCAATCCCGAGAACCAACGGCTACGCACCCGCTGCGCCACCACTCGAAAGAGCCGCGGGCACCTCAACCCCGCTTAACTTCGAAGAGCCGGTATACGGCGCGACGCCGGGCAGCGATAGGTACTACGTGGTCGCCGCCCTCGACAGTCTGTACTTCTGGACATCGCAAGGCAATGGACCGTGGAAGTACGAGGGCGTCTTCGACGGCAGGGAATGCGGTCCGTCGGTTCCTCGCGCCCTTATCCGGGCGTGGGGCACAGGCGGATTCGGTAAGCGTTGCTGAGCGTCTCCGGACAAACCGGCATCCGCCGGTATCCCGATATCCGGTGGGCCGGGACTGAGGAACGAATTCCTGGACCGTCGATCGCCCTTCGAAGAGCCGGTCGGGAGCCGTGTTCATCCTTCTCCCGCTTCGGGAGTGCGGCGCAGGGGTGGGCGGCGGGCCCAGGTGGCCCAGCGCCAGAGCCATTCCAGCGGGCCCTGGCGGTAGCGGCGCAGCCAGAGCGTGGACACCAGCCACTGGGGGACGAGGATCGCCCCGGCGATCAGGAGCACCTTCGCCGATGACCAGCCGTCCGGCGAGCCGCCGACGACACGGGTGGCCATCAGGACCAGGACCGTGGCGGACAGGTAGTTGGTCAGCGCCATCCGGCCCAGTGGCGCGAAGACCGTCCGCAGCACCGCCCGGAGCGGCGTCTTGAGCAGGAGCAGCAGGGCGCACACGTAGACGCCCGCGATCAGCAGCCCCGCCAGGGCGAACCAGAGGTTGAATGCCTCCTCGCCGATCCTCGTCCCGGTCTGCAGCCAGAGGGCGGGAACCGCCCCCGCCGCGAAGGCCAGGCCCAGTACGGCGGGGACGCGGACGGAGTGCTCCATCCGGTCGACCACGCCGTACCGGGTCAGCGCCGAGCCCAGCAGGAACAGTCCGGGCACCAGCGGCACCCCGTTGCCTCCGAGGATCAGCGGCGCCGCGATGAGGACGGCGGCGAGCCCCGCGACGGCCCAGCGCGGCAGCCAGGTCGAAGGCAGCAGCACCAGCAGTCCGACGATGGCGTAGATGGTCAGGATGTCGCCCCGCCACAGCAGGAACATGTGCCCCAGGCCCACGGCGAGCAGGAACAGGAGCCGGCGCAGCAGCAACACCCGCGGGCGCGGGACCCGGCGGCCCGCGGAGTCCAGCAGCAGCGAGAAACCGATGCCGAACAGCAGGGAGAAGACCGGGAAGAAGCGCTGGTCGACGAGCAGCCCCAGCCAGGCGTCGTCATGACCGGCCGCCACCACCTGGGTGACCGGTGCGGTGCCGCCCAGGTGGGCGATCGGCTTGACGTTCGCGAGCAGGATCCCGCACAGGGCGAACCCGCGCAGCACGTCGAGCGCGGCCAGGCGCGGGCGGCCGCCGCAGGAAGCCGTCGCGGTTCGTCCCGGTCCTGCGGCCTCCGGCACCGGGGGAAGCGTCTCATGTGGCATGGGTCTGATCCTGTGGACTCCGGCCCGCTCCCGTATCGGCGGAAAGCAGGAGGCAGACCGTACTTTCGGCCGGTGCGGGCCGATGGGTGGAGCACCGAGCGTGACCGCTTGACCCGAAAATGCGTAATTTTTTGCTCAGGCTTGTCCGGATGTGACAACTAGTCCAAGATTAGTAAAGTCTTCAACTACTTAGTTGGAGAGCCACTGCACGGATGAGGAGAAGCATGAAGCGCACCGTCTCCGTTCTCATCGCCGGCATCCTCGGCGCCACACTCACCGGCGTCAGCCCCACCTCCGCAGCCACCTCCCCGATCGACTGCTCCGCAGGCGACTACACCCGGGTCCGGGAGAGCTACGTCCCCACCAACGTCGAGAGGCCCGCGGTGGACGGTTTCGCCTACCGCATCGGCGGTCCGTCACCGACCACGTACGAGGTCTGCCTCGACGTCCCGGAGGGCTCGACATTCACGATCGACGTACGGAGCTGGTCCAACGGGTCGCCGGATGAGCCGTTCGTGGACGGCCGGCCCGGGGACAAGGTCTTCCGCTACTCGCTCGGCGCCAACAGCTTCTGGCAGATCTACGGCACGTTGACCGGGCCCGACAGCACCTTCCTCTACTACACCTGGTACGAGAAGAAGATCCCGGCCTGACGGGGAACGGGCTGACCGCCTCACTCAGCGATGCGGCCGGCTCCACCGCTCCAAGCGGCCCCGAAGCCTGCTTCATCCCGAGTTCAAAGCCCGCATGCTCCCGATCTCTCAAGCGGTCCGGTGAGCGACCGGATCTGTCGCCGTGAGTGAATTTCACCGCCGCACGAGACCGCGAAGGCCACTTCCCGATCACGGGAGGTGGCCTTCGACGTGCGGTGGGGTGTTCACGAGCGGCCCTGACCTGCGGGCGCGTCAGAGAATCGTTGATCGCTTCCCGTGTACGCAGCCTGGGCACTCACCGTTCGGAGGTCAGCAGGTCGCGTCAGACATGCTGACCGTCACATAGGGATGCGGCCGCTCCAGCCACTCGCCGGTCAGTCGCGCCCCGGTGGTGTGGTCGATGACCGCGAGGAAGGCGACCTGCCAGTCGTAGTCGACGCGGTCATTGAGGTCGTCGTCATCCTCATCCTCGTCGAGGTCCACGAGCGGGAGCTCGACGAAGAAGTCCGTCATCGCCCGCAGCTCGGGCCACCGGGGCAGACCGGCATGGTCTTCCTGCCGCCCGGGGAAGAGCGCGTCGATCGCCAGGAGGTGTTCGCCTCCGGCCGCGAAGCTGAGCCGGTTGTTGGCGTTGACATTCCACCAGGCGCTGTAGACGCGCGCTCCCGTACTGAGCCGCCGGAGCACGGCAGGGCTCGTCCCGAGGTGGTCCCACTCGAAGAGAACGGTGGTCGATCCGCACCGATCGACGAACACAGGATAGGCATCGCGTTCGGGCGGCCCGACCGCCTCGATCAGCGCCGGTTCGTGCAGCCGATAGGGCGTGTTCCCGGCGAGCCGGACGGCGACCTGGTCCAAGGTGAGCGCTCGCCCGTCGTCGGGGACCATCGCCGTCCAGCACATGCCGGCAGCGCCGAGCCACTGCCTGCTGCTCGTCAGTCGCCGGTAATGCTCGCGCAGATCGGCGCTCGGCGGCTGTCCGGTGTTCAAGCAAGGCCCCTTCGCTCGACGGGAACAGACCGTCGAGATCATCCCAGAGTCGCGGTGGAACCGGCCAGGCCATGCGTACCAACGGTTACGAGCCCGGGAACGAAGAGAGCCCGCCCGATCCACACGATCAGACGAGCACTCGTGACACGTGATCAGGCCGTCTCGAGAACAGCCCGTGGTGGACTGTTCACGAGTACCTCTGACCTGCACTGAAGCAGGGTTCGAAAGATTGCTTCCCGGGCCGGGGCTGATCGTTTCCCGAACTTGACGTGGGGGACTCGGCCTCGTCCTCGATACGAGGAGATCACACTGGAGGTTCCCCTACAGGTCGGCCATGCTACGGGTCTTGCCGTTGCGGCCGAGCCGGATCATCTGTCATCCGGAGGGTAGGCTCGCCATTCCAGGGCAGGATCGACCGGCCGCGTGGTGATGCTGATCGGTTCGGTCTGGGTGAACCATGCGGCGCGGCCGTTCGTTTCCCGCTGGACGCCCAGCGCCAGAGTGTGGTTGCGGCCCTCCGGGTCCAGACTGTCGAGCATCTCCTCGATGTTGATCATGATGAGGTCCACGACCTCCTCGGTGCTCCCGAACTCCCGCACGAGTTCCTCCACGTATTCGGCGAGGACGGCGTCGGGTAGGTGCAGCCTGGGCCGCAATGGCAGCGGTCTGTCCCCGGACGCCGTCACGATGTACTCGCCCGGCACCGGTCCTGCCTCGACGGCAAAACCCTTGTCCTGAAGTCGCTGCACGAGGACGGATTCGTACGTCATGCGCAGTGCTCCCCCGGGTAAGCGGTGATGATGTTGTTCGTGGAACTGCTCACGATCATGCGGATGATCGTTGTCCTCACGAGCTGGCCGGTCCGCCGGTTCAGCAGGTAAATGACGCGTGAGTAGCAGATCTTCCTGTTGCCGGACTTGGTGACATCGGGGTCGAGGGTGTTGTGCCGCATGGCAAGATCGGCGATATCACGCCAGTTCTGGTATGTCCCAAAGGCCAACCGTTCGAAGTCGGCCTTGTGATTCTTCAGGATATGGCGGTATCCCCAGAGCGGGTTACTGCTGTACTTCGGCCCGCCACACCGCAGCGCGTAGTCCGTGTGCTGGTTCTTAACGAAGAGGCGCACGAGCTTGTCCGGATCGGTACTGCGGCCGCATGCGCCCCACGGAGGCGCGTCCGGTGGAGGCGGTGCAGTTGTGAGAGCTGCGACGACGGGCTCCGCGGCCCAGCCGACATCGTCGGCATGCAGGACGACCGGGGTGTAGGCGAGAACGAGGATGGCTCCAGCGGAGACGGCTTGAGCCTGTAGTACACCCGACACAACCACCCCTCCCTGATTTGTGTACGCAGAGTAACTTAATGAGTTCAATCTGTAAATCATCGGGTGGGGGAGGATGTCGGCCGATCCGGCGATCTGCTGCAACCTTCCGGGCTACCGCACTTGTTGACCGCCCTTCGTGCCGATGACCTGCCCCCTTGTCCGGTCATGGTCGACGACCGGGCAAGGAGGCACAGGCTTTCCGTCGCCTCCGTGGGGTTCAGTAAGGGATCTTGCAGTCTTGGGAATCAGCGATGCCATTGACTCCTACAGCATGGAGTTGCATGCATACAGTGAGTGATAGCGATGGTTCGGTGACTGCGGCGAAGGAGGCGATGGTGGCGGCGCTGCTGGAAAAGCTGAAGGGGGCCGAGGAAGCCGCACGGCAGCAATGCGCTGAGCTGTCCCGGCAGCTGGAGGAGCTGCAGGAGCGGCTGACCGTCGCGCAGCGGCGCATGGAGCGGCTGTCCATCGCGCGTGAGGAACTGGCCGTGCTGGCCGCCGACGACGAGCCGGACGACGCGAAGCCCG
>NZ_CDRNDK010000452.1:0-5002 GCF_977012225.1 Planomonospora algeriensis
CGCCCGCCGCGAGGGCGGCCCGCCGTGCCTCCCGTGCGGCGCCGTACCCGACCGGACCGGACCCGCGGATGTCGGGTCCGGCCCCGCCGCCCCGCCTAGCGTCGGGTGCACGTAAGAGAAGGAGGACCGGGAGTGCTGGAGCGGCTCAACCAGGCCATGGAGTACATCGAGGACCGCCTCGACCAGCCGATCGAGGCGGCCGAGCTGGCGCGGATCGCCGCCACCTCGGAGTACCACTTTCGGCGGATGTTCTCCGCGCTGGCGGGTCTGCCGCTCTCGGAGTACGTCCGCCGCAGGCGGCTCACCGTGGCGGGCGCCGAGGTGCTCGCCGGGCAGGAGACGCTGCTCGACATCGCGGTGCGCTACGGCTACGGCTCGGGGGAGGCGTTCGCCCGCGCGTTCCGCGCCCTGCACGGCGTCGGCCCCGGCGAGGCCAGGCGGTGCGGCGCGGCGCTGTACTCCCAGCCCCGGATGTCCTTCCGTCTCGTCATCGAAGGGAGCAGCGGCATGCGATACAGGATCGTGGAGAAGGAAGGGTTCCGCCTGGTGGGCAGGAAGACCCTGGTCCCCCTCGTCTACGAGGGGATGAACCCGGCGATCGTCGAGTTCACCCGGAGCCTCGGTCAGGAGGCCCTGGCGCGCATCGCGGCCCTGTCGGACCAGGAGCCGGCGGGTCTCGTCAACGTGGCCCACGACATCGCCGAGCCGCGCGAGGAGGGCAGCGAGCTCGACTACTACTGCGCCGCGGCGACGGGCGGCGAGGCGCCCGAGGGCATGGACGTCCTGGAGGTCCCGGCGGGCACCTGGGCGGTCTTCGAGGCCTCCGGCCCGTTCCCGCACACGGTGCAGTACCTGTGGCGGGACGTGTACACCCAGTGGTTCCCCTCCAACCCGTACCTGAGCCGGCCGGGCCCGCAGATCACCCGCACGGTGATCTCGCCGGACGGTGAGACGGCGGACGCCGAGCTCTGGATCCCCGTGGAGCGGAGCACCGGCTGACCGGGCGGCGGCCCTGCGAAGGCCCGGCTGCCGTCCTGGCCGGGGCGCGCCGGGCTCCGGCCGCGGGGAGGGCTAGCCGCGGGCCCGGCCGGCCATGGCCTCGATGCCGGTGAGGAGCAGGTCGACGCCGAAGGTGTCGTAGAGCTCCGGGCGGCCTCCCTCCGTGAGCGGCCCGGCCATCTCCACGATGTGCGGGTAGCCGTCGGGCGGGAGCGCCTGCAGGGTCAGCCGCTTGACCCGCAGGCGCTGGGCCTCCTCCTCCGGAGCCGTGCCCTGGCCGCCGCGTTTCCGCGGTCCGGGCGGTGCAGGGCGTCGGGGCCGCCCTGCTGACGCCCACCGCCCTCGCCCTGATCGGCTCGATCTTCCCCGACCCGAAGGAGCGCGGCACGGCCGTCGGCCTGTGGAGCGCCGTCGGCGCCCTCGCCCTGGCCCTCGGCCCGCTGACCGGCGGGTTCATCAGCGAACGGATGGACTGGGGGTGGATCTACCTGATCAGCGTGCCGATCGGGGCCGTGACCTTCGGACTGGGCCTGTGGGCGATCCGCCCGGCCGCGGGGGGACACCGCCGCCACGGCTTGGACGCGCCCGGCCTGGCGGCCTCCAGCCTGGCGCTGTTCGCGCTCACCTACGGTCTCATCGAGGGCGAGGGCGCGGGCTGGACCTCACCGGAGATCCTGGCCGCCTTCGGCGTCGCGCTGGCCGCCGCGCTGGCGTTCATCGTGGTCGAGACGCGCGGCCGCGAGCCGATGATCGACCTGTCGCTGTTCCGTTCGCGGGTGTTCAGCGGCGGCACGCTCTCGATGGGCCTGTGGTCGTTCGGGGTCTTCGGGATCTACTTCTTCACCGCTCTCTACCTGCAGAACGCCCTCGGCTTCACCCCCATCGAGGCAGGCGCCGCGTTCGTGCCGATGGCCCTGGTGATGGCCGTGACCGCCGCCGTCGCCCCGCGGATCAGCGGCGCCCTCGGCACCGCGCGGACCGTGGCGGGCGGGTTGCTGCTGATGGCCGTGGCCGTCTTCGGGATCTCCTTCATCGGCGAGGGCGGCTCGTTCGGCGACCTGCTGCCCTGGTTCCTGGCCTACGGGCTCGGCGGCGGTCTGCTGGTGCCGCTGACCACCGCCATCCTGGGCGCGTTCCCCGAGGGACGCACCGGCGTCGCCTCGGGCGTGCTGAACGTCTCGCGCGAGGTCTTCGGCCTGCTCGGCATCACGGTCCTCGGTGCGATCCTCAACGCCCGCCAGACCACGCTCCTGGAAGGCGGGGCCGGGCAGCTGACCGCGTTCCTCGACGCCTACCGGTTCACCCTGGTGATCGCTGCGGCCATCGTGCTGCTGGGCGTGCCGGTGAGCCTGCTCTCCCTGCGGACCGCACGTCCGCGACCGGTCCCGGTGGAGACCGGGGACGAGCGCCCCGCCGTACCCGTCGGGTAGCGGCGGGGAATCTGTCCACCCGGCCGGGGTCCGGCCTCCGGTGTCAGGAGCCGATCTTCTTGCCCCGGGTGTGCCAGGCCACGGCGACCGACGGGCGGGGCTGGCTCTCGCCGCCGTCGGGCCAGTGGCTGGCGGGGGTCTCGGGCGAGGCGCCGTCGACCTCGCCCGGGTGCTGCACCGCGACGAAGACGCTGCGCTGGTCGGCGGTGATGAACGGGCCGCAGGTCTCCGCGCCGATCGGCACGGTGAGGAACTGCCGCAGGTGGCCGCGCTCTCGCCCGGTGACCGGCATGACGAACAGGCCGTCGTTGGAGCCGAGCGCGTTGCCGTCCGTGGAGATCCACAGGTTGCCGTCGCGGTCGAAGGCGACGTTGTCCGGGCAGGAGATCGGCGAGACCCTGCTCTTGTCGAACCCGGCGAAGTACGTCGAGGGGTCGGCCGGGTCGCCGCAGACCAGCGGGAGCGACCAGGCGAAGGTCGTGGCCGCGGCGTCGTCGCGACGCTCGGTGATCTCCAGCACGTGGCCGTGCTTGTTGGCGGGACGCGGGTTGGCCTCGTCCACCTGGGCCGGGGTCCGGTTGGAGTTGTTGGTCAGCGCCAGGTAGACGCCGCCGGTGACGGGGTTGCGCTCGATGTCCTCGGGGCGGTCCATCTTGGTCGCGCCGGCCTTGTCGGCTGCCAGGCGGGTGAAGACCAGGACCTCGGCGGCGGTCATTCCCGGCACGTGCGAGACGTCCCCGGTGACCAGCGGGATCCACTCACCCGAGCCGTCGAACCGGCCGTCGGCGGGAAGCCTACCGGAACCGTCGATCTCGGCGGCGGGGCTGTCGCCGGTGAACCTGGCGACGTACAGCGTGCCCTCGTCGAGCAGCGTGCGGTTGTGCCGGTCGAAACCGGGGATGTAGCGCTTCTTCGAGACGAATTTGTAGACGTACTCGAAGCGGGAGTCGTCGCCCATGTAGGCCACGACCCGGCCGTCCCTGGCGAGGGTGGTGGTGGCGCCCTCGTGGCAGAAACGGCCCAGGGCGGTGCGCTTGACCGGGGTGGAGTCGGGGTCGAAGGGGTCGATCTCCACGATCCAGCCGAACCGGTTGGCCTCGTGCGGGTGCCTGGACAGGTCGAAGCGCTCCTCGACCCGCTCCCAGCCGCGCCCGCTGGGCGCGGTCGAGGCGGTGTCGATGCCGTACCGCTTGAGCCCGGCCTTCTGGTCCTCGGGGGCGCCGCCGCCCTTGGCGAAGTACTGGTTGAAGTTCTCCTCGGCGGTCAGCACGGTGCCCCACGGGGTGGTGCCGCCCGCGCAGTTGTTCAGCATGCCGAGGACGGTGGTGCCCTTCGGGTCGGCGGCGGTCTTCAGCAGGTCGCTGCCCGCCGCCGGGCCGGTGAAGCGCATGGGGGTCTGCGCGGTGATGCGCCGGTTATAGCGGCGGCGGCCCCGGGTGACCAGCTTCCACCGACCGCTGTTCCCGGCCCGCTCGATCTCGACCACCGAGCCGCCGTGCGCGGCCAGGCCGATCCTGATCTGCTCCTCGGTCGCGGCGGTCCCGCCCGTGTAGCCGCGGAACATGAGCGCCTCGTCGGAGTACTCGTGGTTCACCCAGAGCAGGCCGCGGTGGCCGCCCATCGGGAAGAACGTCACGAAGTCGCAGTTGTAGCCGAACTGCGCGGCCTGCGCCTCGGCGGTCTGGTTCTCGTAGTCGAACTCCGGGGCGCCGGGCAGGACGGGGTCGCCCCAGCGCACGACGACGGCCGAATCGTAGCCCTCGGGGACCGTGAGGCGGTCCTCCCGGTTCGGCGCGACGGCCGCGAAGCGCAGGCCGCCCCGGCCGCCGCTCCCGTGACCGTGCCCGCGGCCGAGTCCTTGGGCCTCCGCACCGGGATCGGCGGCGGCGGGTACGGCTCCCGCCACGCCGAGCACCCCCGCCCCGGCCGCGACGGCGCCGAGCGCCCCCGCCCGGAGCACTCCGCGACGGGACAGGACAGAGGTGACCACGTCGCCGAAGTACGTGTTGCCGCCGGTGTTCGGGACATCGTGCGCGCAGGCGTTGCCGCAGCGGAATTCGCAGGTCAGCGCGGATCGTCCACTCTTGTGCGAGCTGTTGAGCAGCGGGAGCGTTCGGCGCGGCGACGGGTTCGCCACAGGGGGCCTCCAAGGTTGTGCACAGCGTTTCCGAGCGGGGACGCTACGGGCGCCGGCCGAACCCGAGGTGAACGAGGTTCGCCCGGGTGATGAACCGTCCGTCATCGATGTCCGATAGCCCGGCGTCCGGACGGATCACCGGGATGGAGGATCACCGCCCGGACGGATCGCCGGGGCGGAGGGATCACCGCCCGGACGGATCGCCGGGGCGGAGGGATCACCGGGGCGGGCATGATGGGAGGCGTGCCACCTCACAAACCCGACCCCGAGAGGGTCCGCGCCGCGCTGGACGCCCAGCTGGCCGCTCTGGACGAGCCGCCCTACGACGGGCCGGAGGGTCTCGGCGCCCTGCTGGGCGCGTGCGCGGCGGCGGTCATGCGCGCCTACGAGCGGGAGATCCGGCCGGAGCGGGAGGCCGCGCGGCTGGCCGTGCGGC
>NZ_CDRNDK010000453.1:0-4995 GCF_977012225.1 Planomonospora algeriensis
GCCGGACCGGCCTCCCCGGGCCCGCAGAGCACCGGCCCGGCCTCCCCGGGCCGCAGAGCGCCGGGCTCAGACCCTGGTGAGCGGCTCGGCCGGGCGGACGCCGTACGGGCCCTTGACCCGGGCCTCGGCGATGCGCTCCACCGCCTCGGTGACGATGCGGGGCGGCTGGGTGAAGGGCAGGCGGAGGCGGCCCTCCAGCGCGCCGTCCAGGCCGAACCAGGTGCCGGGGGCGAGCCGTACCCCGTGGCAGGCGGCGGCGTCTGCCAGCGCGGTGGCCGACGGGCCCTCCAGCCGGATCCAGAGCGACCCGCCGCCCTTCGGGACGGCGAAGGACCAGTCGGGCATGTGCCGCGCCAGCGCGTCTGCCAGCGCGTCCCGGGAGGCGCCGAGGGTACGGCGGCGTTCGGCCCTCGTCTCCTCGATGTCCTCGAACAACCGGGCCGCGACCAGCTGCTCGAAGAGCGGGCTGGCGATGTCCACCGCCGAGCGGAACACGGCCAGGCGGCGGACCATGGCCGCGGTGGCGCGGACCCAGCCGATGCGCAGGCCGCCCCACCAGAGCTTGGAGGCCGACCCGACGGAGATCACCCGGCTGTCGGTGTCGAAGGCGGCCAGCGGCGCCGCCGGAGCCGCCTCGTCGATCGCCAGCTCGCTCCAGGTCTCGTCGACCACCAGCGTGGTGTCGCAGTCCCGGGCCGCGCCGACCAGCCCGGCCCGGGTGGCGTCGTCCATCAGGTGCCCGGTCGGGTTCTGGAAGTCCGGGATCACGTAGGCCAGGCGCGCGGCCGACTGGCGCATCGCGGAGGTGAGCAGGTCCAGATGCCAGCCTCCGGAGGGGACGCCGACCGGGACGATCCTGGCGCCGCGCAGCCTGGCCACGTCGAGGATGTGCGGGTAGGTGGGCGACTCGACCATCATCGGGTCGCCCGGCGACAGCAGCGCCATGACCAGCAGGTGGAGCGCGTGCTGGGCGCCGGTGGTGACGAGGATCTGCTCGGGCCGGGTGGCCAGCCCCCGGGTGGTGTAGCGGGCGGCGATCGCCTCGCGGAGCGGCGCGATCCCGGCCGGGTCGTACCCCATGCCGAGCGCGTAGCGCGGGTAGTGCTCGCCCGCGTGGGTGATCGCCGCGGGCAGCGCCGAGGTGGCGTGCGGCGCGGCGCAGTGCATCGGCAGCAGGCCGTCGTCGCCCGCGGCGATCCACGGGTTCTCCGTACCGAGCGCGCCGACGTCGGGCAGCGCGGTCCAGCTCCCGGCGCCCTGCCGGCTGTCCAGGTAGCCCTGCTCGCGGAGGCGGTCGTAGGCGGCGGTCACGGTGGTGCGGCTGACGCCGAGGGCCTCGGCCAGGTGCCGTTCGGCCGGGACGCGCACGCGCACCGGGAGGCGGCCGTCGAGGATCAGCGCGCGCATCCGGTCGGCCAGGGCCCGGTAGTAGGGCCTGGTGCCGGGGTCGATCACCACGAGGCGGGCGAGCTGGGGTCCGCTCAGATACCGATCCATGCGGGCCACTATAAGACCACTTTTGGATATTGGACCTTTGTTGAGACGGTAATGGCCTGGATGATTCAGGCCATCATGAGCGAACTCTCCCTGACCGCCCTCGGCTCCCTCCCCAACCGCCTGACTCGCCTCTACGCGGGCCTGGCGCTCTACGGCGTCGGCGTCGCCCTGCAGATCGAGTCCCGGCTCGGCGGCAGCCCCTGGGACGTCTTCCACCAGGGGCTCTCCATCCACCTGGGCCTGTCCGTCGGGACCTGGATCATCCTGGTGGGCGCACTGGTGATGCTGCTGTGGATCCCGCTGCGGCAGCGGCCCGGCGTCGGCACGATCAGCAACGTCGTCTTCCTCGGCCTGTTCGCCGACGCCGCGATGTGGCTGGCGCCCGCGCCCGACCCGCTCGCCGCCCGGTGGGCCTTCCTGCTGTCCGGCGTGGTGGCCACCGCCGCCGCGACGGCCCTCTACATCGGCGCCGGTCTGGGGCCCGGCCCGCGCGACGGGCTGATGACCGGCCTGGTCCGCCTGGGGCTCTCGGTCCGCACCGCCCGCACGCTGATCGAACTGACCGTGCTGGCGGCGGGCTGGCTGCTCGGCGGCACCGTGGGCGTCGGCACGGTGGTCTTCGCCCTCGCCGTGGGGCCCCTCACCCAGTTCTTCATGCCGCGGCTGAGCTTCACCCGCCCGGCCGCCCGGAGCTGACCGGGCCGCCACACGGAACCGGACCGGTCCCGGATGCCGCCCGGACGCGGCCGAGGTATTAGCGTCGGATCCATGCGCATCGAGGACTACGCCCTCATCGGCGACATGCAGTCGGCCGCCCTCGTCGGCCGAGACGGCTCCATCGACTGGCTCTGCCTGCCCCGTTTCGATTCGCCGTCGTGCTTCGGCGCACTGCTCGGCGACGCCGACCACGGTCAGTGGTGGATCGGCCCGGCCGGCGCCGAGCGGCCCTCCGCCACCCGGCGGCACTACCGGGGCGACACCCTGGTGCTGGAGAGCGAGTGGGACCTGCCGGGCGGCACGGTCCGGGTGATCGACTTCATGCCTCCCCGGCAGGCCAACCCGGACCTGGTCCGGATCGTCGAGGGCGTCTCGGGCACGGTGGAGATGTCCACCGAGATCCGCATCCGCTTCGACTACGGCCGGATCGTGCCGTGGGTGCGCCGTACCGACGGCGACCTGCTCCACGCCGTCGGCGGCCCCGACTCGATCTGGCTGAGCTCCCCGGTGCCGCTGCGCAGCCGCGGCTACGCCCACCACGGCGCCTTCCGCGTCTCGGCGGGCGAGCGCCTGGCGTTCGTCTTCACCTGGCACCCCTCCCACGAGCCGCGCCCGACCGAGATCGACCCCTTCGAGCAGCTGACCGAGACCGAGTCGCTGTGGACCGAGTGGGCGAGCAGGTGCACCCACACCGGCCCGTGGCGGGACGCCGTGGTCCGCTCGCTCATCACGCTCAAGGCCCTGACCTACTCCCCCACCGGAGGCATCGTCGCCGCCCCCACCACCTCGCTCCCCGAGGACCTGGGCGGTGTCCGCAACTGGGACTACCGCTACTGCTGGCTGCGCGACGCCACCATGATCCTGGACGCCCTCATCGGCTCGGGCTACCTGGAGGAGGCCGCCGACTGGCGCGCGTGGCTGCTGCGCGCCATCGCGGGCCGCGCCCAGGACCTGCAGATCATGTACGGCGTCGCGGGAGAGCGCCGCCTGCCGGAGACGGAGCTGGACTGGCTGCCCGGCTACGAGGACTCCCGGCCGGTCCGCATCGGCAACGGCGCGGTCAACCAGCTCCAGCTCGACGTCTACGGTGAGGTCTCCAACTCCCTCTACCTGGCCCGCGCCTCGGGCCTGTCGCCGGACAACCGCGCCTGGACCATCCAGCGGCAGCTGATCGACTACCTCGAGGCCCACTGGGACGAGCCCGACGAAGGGCTGTGGGAGGTCCGCGGCCCCCGGCGCCACTTCACCCACTCCAAGGTGATGTGCTGGGTCGCGCTGGACCGGGTGATCAGGGCCGTGGACGAGTTCGGCCGCACCGGCCCGGTGGAGCGGTGGAAGGCGCTGCGCGACCGCATCCACGCCGAGATCTGCGACAAGGCCTTCGACAGCACGCGCAACACCTTCACCCAGTCGTACGGCTCGCACGAGCTGGACGCCGCCCTGCTGCTCATCCCGATCGTCGGCTTCCTGCCCGCGACCGACCCGCGCGTGATCGGCACCATCGAGGCCATCGAGCGTGAGCTGATGATGGACGGGTTCGTGCTGCGCTACCCGGTGGCCAAGGACAACGACGTGGACGGCCTGCCCGGCGGCGAGGGCGCCTTCCTGGCGTGCAGCTTCTGGCTGGCCGAGGCCCGCGCGATGGTGGGCCGCAAGGAGGAGGCGGTCGAGCTGTTCGAGCGGTTGCTGTCCCTGCGCAACGACGTCGGGCTGCTCGCCGAAGAGTACGACCCCCGGTACGGCCGCCTGGTCGGCAACTTCCCGCAGGCCTTCAGCCACGTCCCGCTGATCCACGTGGCCCGCGCGCTCAGCTGATCCACGCGGCCGCGCGCCGGGCCGGAGAGGGCCGGGAGGGAGCCGAGAGGGGACCGGGACCGCCCGGCCCTCCCCCTGCCGGGCCGCTCCGGAGGTCCCGTGAAAAAACTTCCGATCCAGCTGTAACAAAACGTCCCGGACCCGACTCTCATCCGGTGAACGGCACAACGAGAGGATCGGGAAAATGAGCGACTTCGTCACCACCGAGTTCATCGACAGCAACGGCGACGGCCACACCGACGCCGAGCTGATCGACACCACCGGCGACGGCTACGCCGACGAGGCGCGTTACGACGTCGACGGCGACGGCGTCACCGACGTCGTCGACTACGACCACAACGGCGACGGCATCATCGACGAGACCCGCGTCGACCTCGACGGCGACGGCGTGTCCGACTACACCGAGACCTCGGGCCCCTTCTCGGCCTGACCTCAGGATCCGGCACGCACCCGGGTGGCCTCACCGGGGGACCCGGACCCGGGAGTACACCCATGGGCCCGTGCCCGCCGCACGGCGGCCACGGGCCCGGGCGGGTTCCGAGACACCCGGGCCGCCGACGAAAGGTGATCATGAAAGACGCACGGGCGCTCCCCGCCCTGCTGCTCGCGGCCTTCCTGGCGCTGACCGGCTGTGCCCCGGTCGCGGCCGGCTCCGGCGGGGAGCCCGCAGGCCTCGGCAGGGTGGCCGCGGGCTCCGACGGGGCGGCCATCGCCTCTCCGCCGGCCTCCGGCGCGGCCAGGACGCCGATGCCCCGTTGAAGCCCCCGGGCCGTGAGGGTGAGCCGGCCGGGCGGGGGCGACGGGTGACGGCCCCGCGGAGGTGGGGGAGCCGGGAGGGGCGAACGGGTTCGGCCTGCCCCTTCCCCTGCCGCTGCTGCTCCTGCCGGCCGCGGGCGCCATCCTCGCGGCCGGCGCCGCGCTCTACCTGTGGCAGCGCGGCCGGACCGCCCCCTCCGCCCGGCAGGG
>NZ_CDRNDK010000454.1:0-4975 GCF_977012225.1 Planomonospora algeriensis
CCCGGGTGGGCGCGGATACACCTGGCGTGCTCACCTCAGCACTTCAAGATCAGTAGCGGTTCCGTTTGGCGCATGGTGGACAGGTGGCCTCCCGGGTGGCCCCGCACGGAACGTTGACGTCCTCGCTCTGCCCGGTACGGATGTCCAGCCGCCGCAGCACGATCGGGCGGATGCACACGCCGTTGTGCTTGGCGATCTCCACCGCCACATCCAGCGCGACCGGCATCCGCTGCCGCTCGGCCCGGGAGATGGAACGGTCGGTCGTCGGGGTGGTCATTCGTTCACCTCCTCACGGTGGATCTCGGTCAGGTCGGCCGCCAGCCGGTAGACGGCCCCGTACGGGTCGGTGCTGATGGAGGGGTCGGACAGCTCGAAGGCCACCACCCGCTGCGTGCGGCGCGGCCCGAGCAGTGCCAGGATCGGCCGCTCGCAGATGTGGGTGATCTCCTCGTCGGTGCCGTAGAAGCAGACCCTCATGCCGCCACCGCCTCGGCCATGGCGCGGATGTCGGCGTCGGAGACGTAGGCCGCGCGCACCCGGATCGGATCGGGGGAGGCTTCCAGGCGGACGTAGCCGACGCCCGCGCCCTGCTGCGGGATCGGGGAGATGTGGTCGGCCAGCGCGCCCCGGTCGCGGGCGCCGTCGCCGAGGACCATGTCCACCTGCTCGGACTCATCGAGCCGGAGTGCGATCTTGTCGGGGAACAGGTTGCGGATGGTGAGCACGTCTTTGCGTGGGTCCTGGAGCGCCGCCATCACCCCGACGCCGACCGCCCGCCCTTGCGTGGTGAGCGTGGCCAGGGCGGCGGAGATGCGTTGCTTCAGGGCCCGGTCGGATTGGTAGGCGGTCAGGAACGCCACCTCGTCGACCACCACCAGGACGAAGGGGTCCTCCGGGGTCGGGGTGTGGGAGCGCTGGAGGCCGGCGAATCGGTCGGCCCGCTCCTGCATCACCTCGACGGCCGCGTCGAGGAGGTCGGCGCACTGTTCCGGGGTCGCCGCGTACCTCTCTCCAAACAGGGCGCGGCCGAAGGACAGTTCCATGCGCTTGGGGTCGAGCGCCCAGATTTGCACCAGGCCCGCGCGGACGGCGGGGAGCAGGCCGCGGATGGTCGACCAGATCACCGAGCCCTTGCCCGCCCCGGTGGCCCCGGCGACGAGCACATGGGTGCCGTGAACCTTGAGCAGCCAGGGAGAGCCGTCCTCACGGGTCCCGACCAGGACCGGCCCCACCGAGGCCCCCTCCGGGATCGGCATGGCCGGGAGCGGCGTGGCGAGCGGGTCACGGCGGGGGAAGACGAGCACCAGGCGGCCCGCCCGCGCGATGGAGACCCGGCAGGAACGGGCGCCGAAGCCGTGCGCGAGGTGGTCGATGCGGTCGGCCCAGTCCTTGACCGCTTGGCCGTGCAGCATCTTGACCGTCACGACGTCGGCCCAGGAAGTGCAGCGCACCCGGATCAGATGGGGGAGGTAGTCCCGGCCGCGCAGGTGCCGTCCCAGCCCGGAGACGACCATCACCGCCTGCCAGTGCCGCCGGTAAATCCACACGAAGCGCCAGAAGGCCAACAGCGGCCAGCCGACCAGCCACAGGAATGAGGGCCGGTGCACCGAGCACCACAGCGCCAGCGCGGTCACGGCCGCCGCGATCAGGACCAGGCTCATGCGCCAGCCGTACAACCACGTCGCCGCGCACGGGACGGCGACGACGGCCGAGGCGACCGGGTGCCGCCAGAGCAGGCGAACGAGACCGGCGAGCAACCGCCAGGCGAAGATAACGAGCGTGACGAACGCCGGAGTCCGCACCACAGCGGGGCGGAACACCACGGCGGTATCAGGGGTGGTGGAGACGAGGTGCTGTGCCTCATCACCAGGCATCTTCTTGAACATTAGGCTGGTGTCCTCTCTTGAATCGCATCTGGGGAGAACCGATGGGCCGCCGGAAGTTGCCGCTTCTGGCGGCCCCGCTTGCAGGTCAGGCCGCGTTGATGCCGACCGAGGTGGAGTGTTCGGCGTGCAGCTGCTCGCACATGGCGAGGTAGCGGGCAGTGGCGTCGGCGAGTCGGCGGGCGAGCGTCACGTCCTGGTCGGTGACCGGTCCGCCGCCCGTGGTGGAGATCGACACCCGCGCCTCAGCGCTGGAGATGGTCAGGATCGGCCGCTGCCGTTCGGTCCCCAGCACCGTGACCGCCAGGTCTCCGGTGTGGAAGGAGACGCCGAGCCGGGTGCCGTCGGCGTCGATCGACGTCGTGACGAAGGTGTACGGCTTGTGCTCGCTCACGCTGCGACCTCCTTACCGGCCGTCGTCTTGACCGGGGCTCCGGCCGCGCGGGGAGCTCGCATGGACGTGGCCCGGATGGAGTAGGCCAGGCGGCCGGTGGACTGGTTGACGTACGGGGTCACGGTCATGCCGTCGAACTCGACCGGCACGAACGGCAGGCCCGGCAGCGCGGGCGGGACGACCGGCTCGACCGGCGACAGGATCTTGACCGAGACCGTCTTCTGGCCGGCCTTCACGGCCGGGTCGGCGTCCATCACCGCGACCTGCCAGACGAGTTCGCCGGTGGTCTTGTCCTTGGCGTAGACGGTCCGGCTGCTGGTCGAGGCGTCGAAGTCCTTGACCTGCTCGACCGCGCCGACGATGTAGCAGCCGTGCGGGAAGACCTGCTCGAAGCTGATCGGGATGGGTCCCTGAATAGCCATGATCACTCCTTTCATCGAGAACGCCCTTCATTCGGACGTCCACTTGTGCGGACAAGTTGAGAGTAGGCGATCCCACTCGTCCGCACAAGTGAATAAGCGGATCGAGTGGGAGAGCCGTCAGGTCACCGGGTAGACGTCGAGCAGCTCATGCAGGTCCCCCGGCATGGCCACGCTCATCGCCAGCAGCACGGTTCCCGAGGCATCGTGCACCGTGGCCAGCACCCCGAGCACGGGCGTGGACGAGCCGAGCACCTCGGCTTCCTCCTCGGTCGACATGCGCGCGGTCAACCGCTCGGTGATGTGGTCGAAGCGCAGGCGCTTGACCGCCTGGAGATGCTGGCGGATCCCGTGCCGCAGCGGTTCGGCCTTGTCCAGGTCGGTGCCGAGTGCCACCTCCAGCGGGAACCAGAAGGTCTCCACCGCCGAGCGCCGGCCGCCCTGCTTGGCCACCCTCCGGCGTTCGATCACCGGAGTCCGGGCGTCGACCCCTAGCAGGCGCGCGACGTGCCGGGGAGCCGGAACGCGGCGCACGTCGGTGATGCTCTCGGCGCTCTCGGCGTGCTCGGCCGTCTCCAGCGCGGGCCGGATCCGGTCGGCCGAGGTCTCCGGCCGGCCTTTGACGAACGAGCCGCGGCCGTGCTCGCGCTCGATCCACCCTTGCATGGCCAACGTCTGCAACGCCCGCACCACGGTGGTCCGGCCGACGCCGAACTCCCGGACGAGCTGCGTCTCGGACGGCAGCATGTCACCGGGCGCGTATTCACCCTCGGTGATGCGCTGCTGTATCGCCGTCATCACCTGGGCGTACTTCGGTGGGGCGAAGTCCATGCTCATCTCAACCGCCCGATCACTCTTCCACTTGTCTGCATAAGCACAGTACCGGCGGAGTGGAGACCTGTCAGGACCTCAGCACCCACGGGCATCCCGAGGTCAGCGGACCAGGCCCGCCACCAGCGCCGACCACATCTCCCGCGCTCTGCGGCACGACCACGCCTCACTGTAGGAGACGGCCCGCCCGCCGTCCCGGTCGATGGTGCGGCGGATGAACGCCAGCCCGCCGGCCTCGCACAACTCGTAGAAGGTCACCCGGTGCTGATGGCAGGTCCAGGCCACCACCCGCACCCGGCCGAACCGCGCCGCGCCGTACCAGGTCAACGCCCGGTGCTCATCCCGCACCGGAGGTAGGTGCAGGGACGGGCACGGCGATTCCCAGCCGAGGGCCCGAGCGTTCACGAGGTGACCCGCTCGAAGCGCACCGTCCCGGCCGGGTCCACCGTCGCCGTGAAGATGATCCGTCGGGACCAGTCGTCCGGGACGGTGCCGAAGTCATAGACCCGGTGGACGACGCGCCCCCACACCGTCACGCCGGCCTGCGCAGGTTCGGCCGCCAGGCGGCGCAGCGCCGTGCGCAGAGTGTCCATCGCGGTGGCCTGCCCGGAGTTGGTCCCGCACGGTCCCAGCTCGTCGACCCCGGCGGAGGTGGAGAACACCTCCCATTCGAACATCTCCACGACCTGCGTGCTCGGGTCGTTGCTGTCGCAGTACAGGCAGTCCTCGCGCGCGGACATCTCCAGGTGCAGCCCCATGGCCGCCACGCATCCCCGACGAGTGACGATCTTCCAGCCGCGCCCGTCACACGCGGTGCACTTAACCGGTGTTGTCATGCCGGAAAGGATGTCCAACCAGACTTTCTCCGCCTATTCCACGCGGATATACCAGGGTGAGATATAGAGTCCGGCCTGTAGCGATGCACCACCTCGGGGACTGGCAACCGGAGGACGGGAATGCACGGGAACGCGTTCGACCCGATCGAGATCCCCGCTCAGGTGTGGGACCGCGAAGAAAGCCGGGAAATCCTCAAAAGCCGGGATGTAGCCGGGTTGTTCAACCTCGCTGTCAAGTACAGCGGCGCCACCCAGGTCCGCATCAGCACCGCCACCGGCATCCCGCAAGGCCGCATCAGTGAGATCATCCGCCGCCAGCGCCAGGTCACCGACCTGGAGGTGTTCGAACGCATCGCCGCCGGCCTGGGCCTGCCCGACCACGCGCGCATGCTCTTCGGCTTGGCCCCGCTCGATACCGCCTCCCCGACCGGCGACCACGGAGGCGAGCACCAGGAGCAGATCGAGGAGCTGACGGCCCGCCTCGAAGCCTCCGCCGTCGTCGACCCCGTCATGGTCATGATCCTGACGATGGAGACCAACAACCTCCGTCTGATGGAGGCTCTTCGAAGTTAACCGGGGTTGAGCGCCGGAGCGTGCCCCGATGAGGTGAGG
>NZ_CDRNDK010000455.1:0-4936 GCF_977012225.1 Planomonospora algeriensis
CGCCGCCGGATCCCCCGGCGCACCAGCGGCGGCACCGCGGCGAGCGGCAGGGCCACCGCGGCCGCGGCGGGCAGCGGGGCGACGGTGATCTGCCGCTGGGCCAGGAGACCGAGCGCGACGACCAGCAGGACGGCGAGTCCTGTCAGGACGGAGGCGGCGCGTGGGCGACTGGGGTTCACGGCAGTTCCCATCGGACGGCATCGGCCCGTCATGAGCACAGCGCGGAAAAAAAGTGATCATTAGCGGTGGCGGCGGGGCACGCCGCCCGGCGTTCACAGCGGTTCGGCGGCGGGGAGGGTGATCCGGTCGACGGCCTCGCGGCGGCGGTGCTCGGGGCGGCGGTCGTAGCGGGCGGTGGTCGCGGGGGAGGAGTGGCCGACCAGGGCCTGGGTGGTGGCGAGGTCCACGCCCGCGTCCAGCAGCTCGCCGATGAAGGTGCGGCGGAAGTCGTGGGGGGTGCGCGGCGCGGCTCCGGCCTGGGCCAGTCGCCGGGCCAGGATGTCGGCGACGGCCTGGCCCGTCATGGCGGCGGGCCCGCCGTCGCGGAACCGCAGGAAGCCCGCCCTGCCGATGGGGCAGAAGAGCGCTCCGGAGGCGCCGCCCCGTACGGCCAGCCAGCGCTCCAGCCGGCCGACGGCCTGGGGGGTGAGGTAGACCAGACGTTCCTTGTCGCGTTTGCCGCGCACGCGCAGTGAGCGGGAGGCGGGGTCGTAGTCGTCCAGCCGCAGCCCGGCGATCTCCGCGCGGCGGCAGCCGGTGGAGTACAGCGCGGCGAGCAGGGCGGCGTCGCGGACGCCGGCGGGGGAGTCGTCGGCCTCGCAGGCGGCCAGGGCCGCGCCGACGACTTCGGCGGGGACGTGCTGGCCGGCGGGCAGCCGGGTGTGCTCGACGGTGGGCAGGTCGGCGGCGCGCTGGTACTCCTCGGCGCTCATCCGCCCGAGCCGCCAGGCCTCCCGCAGCACCCTGCGCAGCGCGACGAGGTGCTTGTTGACGTAGGAGGGGGACCAGTCGCGTTCGGCCATCAGGGCGCGCAGCCGCACGGTGTGCTCGTAGCGCAGCAGGTGCCAGGGCTGGCCCGCCCCGGAGGCGGTCTCGTCGCCGGAGATGAGGACGGCCAGGCGGTCCAGGCAGCCGCGCATCGCGCGGCGGGACTCGGGGCTGGCGAGGGAGTCGAGGTAGACCCGGTAGGGGTCGCGCGCGGGCTCGACGGCGGGCCCGGTCGCCCCGGGGGGTACGGCTGGCAGGCTCATCGGAGAGATCTTATCCGGCAATTATTAATCTACATTGTAAAGGCGCTGGTCCGGTCAAAAAATGATCTTGAAAAGCTTCACCTCTACGAGGAAAGAGGGCAGGATCGGCCCCATGGACGACGGAACGATCGTGGCGGTGAGCCGCAGTGGCGAGCACCTGTTCAGCAAGGCCGGCGAAGCCGGCATCCGGCTGCTCGCGGGACTCGGAGTCGAAGGGGACGCGCACTGCGGGGCGACGGTGAAGCACCGGTCGAGGGTGGCCCGGGACCCCGCGCAGCCGAACCTGCGCCAGGTGCACCTGATCCACGCCGAGCTCCACGACGAGCTGGCGGCGGCGGGGTTCGCGGTGGCGGGGGGCCAGCTGGGGGAGAACGTGACGACGCGCGGGGTGGATCTGCTCGCCCTGCCGGTGGGCGCGCTGCTGCGGCTGGGGGGCGAGGCGGTGGTGCAGGTGACCGGCCTGCGCAACCCCTGCGGGCAGATCGACGGGTTCCGGCCGGGCCTGCTCCGGCACGTGGTGGGCCGGGACGCCGAGGGGCGGGTGGTGCGCAAGGCCGGGATCATGGGCGTGGTGGTGGCCGGCGGCATGGTGCGCCGCGGTGACGCGGTCGCGGTGGAGTTGCCGCCGCCGCCGCACCGGCCGCTGGATCCGGTCTAGACTGTGTTGGAATAGATTGTTCCGGTCCGATAGGATCCCCGGTAGTCGATCGAGGGGGATCCCATGCCGGAGACGCTGAGCAGGCGGGCGCTCAACCGTGCGACGCTGGAGCGGCAGCTGCTGCTCTCCCGGGCGGACCTGCCCGCTCTGGACGCGGTCCGGCGCCTGTACGGCATGCAGGCGCAGGCTCCCGCCCCGCCGTACGTCGGGTTGTGGAGCAGGCTGGAGGGGTTCGCGCCCGATGACCTGTCCCGGTTGCTGTACGACCGGCGGGTGGTGCGGCTGGCGCTGATGCGTTCCACGATCCATCTGGTGACGGCGGAGGACTGCCTGGCGTTGCGGGCCCTGCTGGCGCCGATGCTGGCACGGGGGCTGCGGGGGCGGAAGGGCTTGGCGGGGCTGGAGCCGTCGGAGGTCGCGCGGGTGGGGCGGGAGCTGGTGGAGGAGCGTCCGCTGACCTTCCGGGAGCTGGGTGCGGAGCTGGCCGGGCGGTGGCCGGGTCGTGATCCCGCCGATCTGGTGGCGGCGGTGCGGGAGACGGTGCCGCTGGTGCAGGTGCCCCGCGGGGCGTGTGGGGGGTGGGCGGGCAGCCGGCGCACACGAGTGCGGAGGCGTGGCTGGGGCGCGGGCTGGACGGTGCGGCGGGGCCGGCGGAGATGGTGCGGCGTTATCTGGCTGCCTACGGTCCGGCCTCGGTGATGGACGTGCAGCAGTGGTCGGGGATGACGAGGCTGGGGGAGGTCGTGCGGGGGATGGGCCTGCGGGTCTTCGTGACCGAGGACGGGGTGGAGGTGGTGGATCTGCCGGAGGCGGTGCTGCCGGATCCGGAGGCGCCGGCGCCGGTGCGTTATCTGTCGGAGTTCGACAACATGCTGCTGTCGTTCTCGGCGCGGACGCGGACGCGGATCATGGCGGACGAGTACCGGAGGCGGGTGTTCACGGTGAACGGGATCATCAAGGCGACGGTGCTGGTGGACGGTTTCGTGCGGGGTTTGTGGCGGGTGGTGTCCGGCCGGGGTGAGGCGTCGTTGGAGGTGGAGTTGTTCGCCGCGGTGACGGCGGCGCAGCGGGTGGAGCTGGAGGAGGAGGGGTTGCGGATGCTGGAGTTGTTCGCTCCGGCGGCGGGTGTGCGGGGAGTCCGGTTCGTCTGATCGCCCGGGGCGGGTGCGGTGCCGGCGGGATGTGTCCGGGTGCGGGCCGGAGCGGTTCAGCGGGTGGTTCCGGTGTGTGAAGGGGCCGGCGGGGCCGGGGTGGGAGGCGATCTGGTGGCCGATTTCAAGGCCATTGATGGTAATTGGCCGTTCTCTGGGGCGTGCCGCCGGTCGATGATGGGCGCATGGTCTCTGCGGGTGCTGTGGCGGGCATGGCGGCGGTGGCTCTGGGGATGGTGCTGACCCCGGGCCCCAACATGGTCTATCTGGTGTCGCGGTCGGTGGCACAGGGGCGCCGGGCGGGGCTGGTCTCGCTGCTGGGCGTGGGGGGAGGGCTCTCGGTCTACCTGGTGGCGGTGGTGGCGGGGATCACGGCGGTGTTCGCCGTGGTGCCGGCGGCCTACACGGCGATCAAGCTGGCGGGGGCGGCGTATCTGCTCTGGCTGGCCTGGTGCGCGGTGCGGCCGGGCGGGGAGTCGGTCTTCGCGCCGAGGGAGCTTCCGGCGGACCGGCCGGTGCGGCTCTTCGCCATGGGGATGGTGACGAGCCTGCTCAACCCGAAGATCGCGGTCATGTACGTGTCGCTGCTGCCGCAGTTCGTGGATCCGGCACGGGGAGGTGTGGCGGGCCAGAGCCTGGTGCTGGGGCTCACGCAGATCGCGGTGGCGCTGGCGGGCAACGGGGTGTTCGTGCTGATGGCGGGTTCGGTCGCGGCCTTCCTCGGGGGTCGGCCGCTGTGGGCGCGGGTGCAGCGCCATCTGATGGGGACCGTGCTGGGCGGGCTGGCGGTGCACCTGGCGCTGGACCGCTCCGCGGCGGCCGGGTGAGGCCGCCCCGCGGCCGGCCGCAAGGCGGCGCCGGTGTCGGAACGGATATTACTAACAGGTCAGTAACTTGTAATGTGAGCTTGTAAATCCGGTGGTGCGGGCGGACATTCTGAGCATCCCAGCTGATCGGGGGAGGACCTCAGGAGGCCAGTTTGAAGATCCCGCGCCGGGCACTCGTCCTTCTCACCGCGCTGGCCGCCGCACTCGCCCCGGGGGCGGTCGCGGCGGCCGATGCGCAGGCGTCGCAGGCCGTCACCTCGATGGCCTCGATGGGCGATTCCATCACGCAGGGGTTCAACGCCTGCGGTTTCTACGTCGACTGCCCGTCCAGGTCCTGGTCCACCGGCTCGAGTTCGTCGGTGCACAGCCACTACCGGCGGCTGCGGGAGGCCGGAGCCGATCTCGTCGCCCGCAACGTCAGCCGCTCGGGGGCCAAGGTCGCCGATCTGCAGGGGCAGGCCGAGCGGGCCGTCGCCGCGGGGGCCGGGTACGTGACGGTCCTGATCGGGGCCAACGACGCCTGCACGTCGTCGGAGGCGGGCATGACGTCGGTGGCCGACTTCGAGGCGAGATTCCGTACGGCGATGCGGACGCTCGCGGAGGGCCTGCCGGAGGCGACGGTGTTCGTGGCGAGCATTCCCGACATCAAGCGGTTGTGGGAGGTCGGGAAGGGCAGTTCCTCGGCCCGGGCGACGTGGGCGGCGCTGAGCGTCTGCCAGTCGATGCTGGCGCGGCCGCGCTCGACGGCCCAGGCGGATGTGGAGCGGCGCGAGCGGGTGCGCCAGCGGGTGGCCGACTTCAACGCGGTGCTGGCGAGGGTCTGCGCCGAGCAGGCCGGCTGCCGGCATGACGGCGGGGCGGTGTTCGGTTATCCGTTCGAGCTGTCGCACATGAGCCGCTGGGACTACTTCCACCCCAACACTGCGGGGCAGCGGCTGCTCGCCGAGGTGACCTATCCGCTGGCGGGTCTGGACCGGTGAGGCGCCGGTGGTGCCCGCCGTACGCGCCGGGAGCGGGCGGGGCGGGCACCGCCCGGGCGGGCGGTGCGCG
>NZ_CDRNDK010000456.1:0-4932 GCF_977012225.1 Planomonospora algeriensis
GGCCGGGGCCGGGGCCGGGGGCGGGGCCGGTTCCGCCCGCTGCTCCGTCCCCGCCGTGCCGCGCTCCGTCCTCGCCGTTCCGTTCCCCGTGCCGCGTCCCGTTCGGCTCCCCGCTCTCCGCCCCGTCCTGTCCGCCGCCCGGGGGTCTCTCCGCGGGGCCTCCGGCTCCGTGATCGAGGCCCTCGATCCGGACCAGCCGGACGCCCGGTCCCTCCAGCCAGCGCAGCACGCACTCGGTCTCCTCCGCGCCGGCCGCGGGGGTGGGCCCGGGGCCGGGCACGACGGTCTCGGCGGTGGCCGTCAGCGCGTCCACGAACGGCGCGGGATGGGCGCCTTCGGGCATCACCCCGGCCGAGGCCAGGCGGCCGTGCCGGACGATGTGGATCTCCCAGCCGCCGCCCGCGGCGGGGGCGGCCGCGACCAGCTGGGGGATCGAGGTCAGCGACCGGAGCCGCTGCATGCGCGCCGAGGCGCGGACGTAGGCGGCGAGCCGGTCGCGGTCGGCGGCGGCCTCCTCGTAGCGCTCCTCCTGCGCCAGCCGTGCCATCCTCGCCTCGACCGCGGCGAAGACCGGGGTGGCGTCCACCTCCATGGCCCGGCGGGCGGCCGCGGCGTGCAGGCCGTACTCCTCGGGGCTCTGGCGGCCCTCGCACGGCGCACCGCACCGGCCGATCCCGGCCAGCGCGCACGCGGGGCGGCTCCTGCGGGGGGAGAGCCGCTCGGTGCACTGGCGCAGCGGCACCGCCTCGTGCAGCGCGGTGCGGGCGTCCTCGGCGGCGCGGACGCTGGTGAACGGGCCCAGGTAGGCGGCCCGGTCGTCCTTGACCTCGCGGACGATCGACAGGCGGGGGAAGGGCTCGTCGGTGAGCTTGAGCCAGACGACCTTCTCCGGGAAGCGGGACCTGCGGTTGTAGCGGGGCTTGGCCGCGCCGATCAGGCGCAGCTCCCGCACCTCGGCCTCCAGCGGCGTCGCGCAGACGATCGGCCGGACCCGCGCGGCGATGCCGACCATCTCCCGGATCCGGGGCGGGTCTCGCTCGCGGTGAAGTAACTCCGCACCCGGGTGCGGAGGTCGACGCTCTTGCCGACGTAGAGCGCGTCGCCGCGCTCGTCCTCGAAGACGTAGACGCCCGGCGCGGAGGGGACCGCCTCGGCCAGGTGCCGCTTGCGGCGCTGCTCCGGCGTGGGCGCGCGGGTGAAGCCCTTGAGCTCCTCCAGGGTGTGCACGCCGAAGGAGCCCGCCCGCTCGATGAGCGCGTGCAGCACGTCCACCGTGGCGCGGGCGTCGGAGAGGGCCCGGTGGCAGGGTTCGGTCGAGCTGAAGAGCCGGGCCAGCGTGGCCAGCTTGCAGTTGGGCGCCTCGTCGCGGGTCAGCAGCCGCCGGGCGAGGGTGACGGTGTCGACGACGGGATGGGCGGGCGGCGGGTATCCGTGGGCGGCGCAGGCGGCCTTGACGAAGCCGACGTCGAAGCCCGCGTTGTGCGCCACCAGGGTGGAGCCCGCGGCGAACTCCAGGAAGGAGGGGAGCACGGACTCGATCCGGGGGGCCTGCGCGACCATGGCGTCGGTGATGCCGGTCAGCACCGCGATGAACGGCGGGATCGGCGTCCCGGGGTCGACCAGGGTGGCGAACTCGCCCAGCACCTGCCCGCCCCGGACCTTGACGGCGCCGATCTCGGTGATCGCGTGCTCGCCCGCCGAGACGCCCGTGGTCTCCAGGTCGAAGACCACGAAGGTGATCTGGCTGAGCGGGGTGCCCAGCTCGTCCAGCGTTCCCTGCACGGCATGTTCCACGGTCACGACCATAGGAGCCCCGACCGACATTCGGCGCCGGAGGCTCCGGCCGGAGAACGGACCGGGAGCGGTCGGAGCGCGGGGGGAGCGCGGCGGGAGCGCGGGCCGGAGAGCGGCGGGAGAGCGGGCCGGAGAGCGGCGGGAGAGCGGCCGGAAACGCGTGCGGCGGGGGTGCGGCATCGACTTTGGTCGGTTCCGGGGCGGGTCTTCGGGTCGTAATGTCATGACATGTGACAGAGCGCGCGCTGGAGTACCGGTGGCTGCTGCCGGCGACCCTGCAGGACGCGCCGCGGGGGAGCCGGACGGTGATCCGGCGTTCGACCCGTGACTGGATCGTGGACATCACGGTCTTCCTGCTCTCCGCCGGGCTGGGCCTGATCGCGGCGGACGAGGTGCACGGCGTGGTCGGCGCCGCCGAACCGCTCCGCGCGATCGACCAGGTGGTGGGCGCGCTCGCGTGCGTCGCCGTGTGGCTGCGCCGGCGCTGGCCGGTGGGACTCGCCCTCGTGCTCGCCCTCGTCACGACCGTCTCCAACATGGCGAGCGTGCCCGCCCTGGCCGCGCTGTTCACGGTGGTGGTGCACCGGCCGTTCCGCCCCGTGGCGCTGGTGGTGGGGGTGAACCTGCTGACGCTCCCGATCTACCTGGAGCTGTGGCCCGACCCCACGCTGCCCTACGCCATGGAGGCGCTGGTGTCGGTGCTGGTCCTGCTGGTCGTGGTGGGCTGGGGGATGTTCGTGCGGGCGCGCCGGCAGCTCGTGCTCTCCCTGCGCGATCGGGCGGAGCGGGCCGAGGTGGAGGCGGCGTTCCAGGTGACGCGGGCCAGGAGGCTCGAGCGCGAGCGGATCGCCCGGGAGATGCACGACGTGCTCGCCCACCGGCTCTCCCTGCTCAGCGTGCACGCGGGCGCGCTGGAGTACCGGCCGGACATGCCGTCGCAGGACGTGGCCAAGGCGGCGGAGGTGATCCGCTCGGGCGCGCACCAGGCTCTCCAGGACCTGCGCGAGGTCATCGGCGTGCTCCGGCTCGGCTCGGGGGACCCGGAGGACGGCGGCGGCTCCGGGAGCGCCGCGCCCGACCGGCCGGACCGGCCCCAGCCCACCCTGGCGGACCTGGCGGGCCTGGTCGAGGAGTCCCGGCTGGCGGGTGCGGAGGTGCGGTTCGACCTGCGGGTCGCGGACCCGTCCCAGGCTCCCGCGGGGCTCGGCCGCAACGCCTACCGGATCGTGCAGGAAGGGCTGACCAACGCGCGCAAGCACGCCGCCGCCGCGCCGGTGGAGCTCACCGTGGCGGGCGGGCCCGGCGAGGGGCTCGCCGTCGAGGTCCGCAATCCCGTGACGGGCGGCCGGTCCGTGCCGGGCAGCGGCACGGGGTTGATCGGCCTCACCGAACGGGCCGAGCTCATGGGCGGCCGCCTGGAGTACGGCGTGGCGTCCGACGGCCGGTTCCGGCTCGGCGCGTGGCTGCCGTGGCCGCGGTGAGCGGTGCCGCCGGCGCGGACGCCGTGGACGATATGAGTGGCATGCGCGGTACGGATGGCACGGGTGCTGTGATCGGCGTGGGCGGTATGGGCGGTGCGGATGGTGGTGCGGGCGGTATGAGCGGCGCGGGCGGTATGAGCGGTGTGGACGGTGGCGGGGCCGGTGCGGGCGGTTCCGGCGGCGTGACCGGCGGGGAGGCTCCGCCGCATCCGGTGATCCGGGTGCTGATCGTGGACGACGACGCCCTCGTCCGGGCGGGACTGGCGATGATCCTCGGCGGCTCCGGCGATATCGCCGTCGTGGGGGAGGGCGCGGACGGGGACGAGGTGCCGCGGCTGGTGGCCCGCCACCGGCCCGACGTGGTGCTGATGGACATCCGCATGCCCCGGGTGGACGGCCTGGCCGCGACCGAGCGGCTGCGCGCCGCGGCCCCGGCGCCCGAGGTGGTCGTCCTGACGACGTTCCACGCCGACGCCCAGGTGCTGCGGGCGCTGCGGGCCGGAGCGGCCGGGTTCCTGCTCAAGGACATCCCGCCGGCCGACCTGGTGGCCGCGATCCGCCGGGTCGGGGCGGGCGAGCCCATCCTCTCGCCCGCCGTGACCCGCCAGCTCATCGCGCACGTCGCGGACGACGGCGCCGCCGCGCGCCGCGAGCGGGCGCTGGGGCTGCTGTCCGGTCTCAGCGACCGCGAGCGGGAGGTCGCGCTCGCGGTCGGCAGGGGGAGGTCGAACGCGGAGATCGCCGCCGAGCTGTACATGAGCGTGGCGACGGTCAAGGCCCACGTCTCCCGGATCCTGGCCAAGCTCGGGCTGAACAACCGCGTCCAGATCGCGCTGACCGTTCAGGACGCCGGGCACCTCGGCTGACGGGCTCCCGCCGTGGCGCCGGTTCGGCCGGCCCGCGCCGGGCGGGAGTCATCGCCGGTGTCCCACCGTGTCGGGGGCGGGGTGGGAGGGCCGTACCCTTGACGGATAGACCGATCCGAGTAGGGGCCGTTGATGAGTTCAGCCGGAGAGGGCCTGTCTCGTCCACTGCCCGAGCAGGTCCGCTCACACGTCGTGGACCTGGCGTCCCAGGTTCTGGGCTCCATGCCCGCCGCCGCGGTGCCGCCGCCGCTGCGCAACATCGCCAGGTTCGAGCCGCGCAAGCGGGCCAGGCTGGGCGGCACGCCGATCGCGGCGCAGCTGGAGACGGACAAGGAGTTCCGGGAGGCCGTCGCCGAGGTCCTGGCGGCGAGCCTGCCCGAGCTGGTCGCCGGGCTGGCGGAGGGCGCCGTCCCCCCGGCCGCCGAACCCGTCATGGTCGCCGCCGCGGCCTATCTGACCCGGCCGCCCGGCTGGGTGGAGATGGTGGAGACGCCCGCGCCGACCTGGAGCGGTCGGCGGCCGTCGCGGAGGGCTCCGCGCAGGAGCAGGCGGTCACCCGGCTGCGCGAGCAGCTGGCCGCGCAGAAGACGGCGGCCAGGGAGGAGTCCGAACGGCTGCGCGAGCAGCTCAAGGCCGCCCGCTCGGAGGTCTCCGACCTGCGCCACAAGCTGCACGCCGCCCGGGAGCGGAGCAGGGCGGCCGAGGCGCACGCCGCGGCGATGGAGGAGGCCGCCCAGGAGGCCAGGGCCGCGGCCGCGTCGGCGGGCAGCGCGGGGGAGAGCGAGCTGCGC
>NZ_CDRNDK010000457.1:0-4909 GCF_977012225.1 Planomonospora algeriensis
GACGTGTTCGGGCGCCTGGCGGAGCCGGGTGACGACGGGTACGCCAGGGCCTGGCTCGCCGCCGCGGCCCACCTGGCGGCCGCCGAACGGGCGCTGATCCGGGAGTCCTGGCGCGGGCGGGCGGGCCTGACCTGAGCATCACATGAGTGTCACGGTCATGGGCATAGGGGATTGACTTCCGTTGACTGCGGGGGATGCCTTCTCTTGAGTGGAGGAGTGGCGGCGAGGGGAGGCCCGTGTGCCGTATGCGCAGCCGCTCAGACCGGGGGATCCGGAAAGGCTGGGCACGTACGAGATCGTCGGCCGTCTGGGCGAGGGCGGCCAGGGCGCGGTGTACCTCGGGATGCGTCCCGACACCGCTCCCGAGCCGTACGCGGTCAAGCTGCTGCACGGCCGGATCGCCGATGAGCGGGAGGCGTTCCTGCGCGAGGTGGGCCTGGCCAAGCAGGTGGCCCGGTTCTGCACCGCGCAGGTGATCGACGCGGGGCTGGCCGACGACCGCCCCTACCTCGTCAGCGAGTTCGTCGACGGGCCGTCCCTGCACCGGGAGGTCGCCGTCGGCGGGCCGAGGAGGGACGGCGCGCTGGAGCGGCTGGCCATCGGCACGGCCACCGCGCTCACCGCGATCCACCGGGCGGGGATCGTCCACCGGGACTTCAAACCGCAGAACGTGCTGCTCGGTCCCGACGGGCCCCGGGTCATCGACTTCGGTCTGGCCCGGGCGCTGGACGCGGCGGCCACCCAGAGCGGGCGCGGCGCGGGCACCCCCGCCTACATGGCGCCGGAACAGGTGGAGGGGGCCGAGATCGACCCGGCCGCCGACGTCTTCTCCTGGGGCGCGACCATGTGCTTCGCGGCCAACGCCCAGGCCCCGTTCGGGCAGGACTCGATCGCGGCGGTGCTGCACCGCATCCTCACCGCCCAGCCGGAGCTGGGCGACCTCGACGGGTGGCTCGCCGCGCTGGTCGCCGCCTGCCTGGACAAGGACCCCCGCAACCGGCCCACGAGCCGCGAGCTCCTGCTCACGCTGCTCGGCGACGGTGACGGCGCCGATCCCGGCGACATCGGCAGCGGGTCCGCGGCAGTCGGCGGATCCGCGGCCGTCGGCCTGGGCGGTGCCGACGACTCCGACCGTCCCGGAGATGGAGGCAGGGACGGAGACGGGGAGCGGGACCGGGACCGGGACGAGAGGCGGGGGACGGGGGAGCGGCCGCTCCCCGTGGAAGGGCTCCCCTCCTGTTCCGATTCCGCCCGTTCCGATCCCGCCGGGCCCGTCTCCATCCGCTCGGTCTCCGCCCGCCCGTTCCCCGCGAGCCCGTTCCCCGCGAGTGCGATCCCTGCGATCCCCGCCCCCTGGCGGGAGGCCGGAGCCGCATGGAGCCTTCCGGCGGAGGAACCCGCCGGGACGCGCACGCACCCCGGCAGGGCGGCCACCAGGGCGTCGGTGGCGGTCTCCGGATCGCTCCTGGTCAGCGCCGCCGTGCTGGTGGGGGTGCTGCTCCCGGCACTGAGCGGGAACGGGGGACCGTCCGGGGGAGGGCGGACGCCCGTGCCGCCGGTGGAGTCCGGCGCGTCGATCCTCGCCGAACGGGCGGAGACCAGCACGGAGTCCGGCCCGGCGGTCCCCCGCCGGGAGCACGGCACCGTGCCGGCCAGGAACGTTCCCGGCGCGGGAGGGCCGGCCACGGTCCCGGCCGGAGGGGTCGCGGTGCCGCCGGTGGAGGGACTGGAGCGCTCCGAGGCGCGCCGTGCCCTGGAACGCGCCGGGCTGGTCGCGGGGAGCGTCGTCCAGGTCGACTCCGCGGAACGGATCGGCCGGGTGCTCGGGAGCCTGCCGGAGGCGCGGACCGTGGTGGCCAGAGGCACCGCGATCCGGCTGACGGTCTCGGCGGGCGTGGCCGTCCCCGAGCTGGCGGGACTGCGCAGGAAGGCGGCCGGGGACGCGCTCCGGGCGGCGGGGCTGGAGGTCGGGGCGGTGACGGCGCTCTGCTCGGACCGGCCCTCCGGGCAGGTGGTCGCCACCAGCCCCGGGGCGGGCGAGCGCGTCTCCTCGGGCGGCGCGGTCGCGCTCACGGTGTCACGGCGCGGGGCGCAGGTGCCCTCGGTGGTCGGCTCGGCCGAGGCGGACGCGCGGAGCGCGCTGAGCGGGGCGGGCTTCGCCGTACGGGCGCGGGCACGGCTGGTGGACGGGGCGCGGGCCGGGACGGTGCTGGCGCAGAGCGCGGGCCCGGGCGGGTGCGTCCGGCCGGGCGCCACGGTGGTGATCACCGTCGGGGTCGGGGCGCAGAGCGGGCCCGGCCCGGGGGAGGAGCCGACCGCCGCGCCGGATCCCGGGGATCCGGCCGATCCGACGAGCACGGCGGGTGCGGCGATCCCGGGAAGCACGGAGGTCTCGTGATCGGAAAGCCGTATTCCTGACTCAATGTGGCCATCGTCTCATTTCTCCGTCACCGACGGCATTTCTCGAGCTTCACCCCTACGCTTTCGGTAAGCGCTCCCGTACAGACGGGCGCACGACTGAGATCTCAATAGGGCGGTCCCGATGTCTGGGTTGCTGGGGCGACTGGGTGGATGGTGCGCACGGCGCGGCACGGTCGTGCTGACACTCTGGATCCTGCTGGCGGCGGCGCTGACCGCGGGATCGCTGCTGTTCCCCGGACCGGTCAACAACAACGTCGCCATCCCCGGCACGGACGCGCAGCGCGCCCACGACCTGATGCGCGACGGCTTCGGCCCCGGCTACGACCCGGGCGGCACCGTCCAGATCGTGCTCTACTCCGCCGACGGGCCGCTGATCGACGAACGGCGCAAGAGCGCGGTGCAGCGCGCCGTGGACGAGATCCGGCGGGTCCCGCACGTCGCGGAGGTGCTGACGCCCTACCGGATCGGCGGCCTCGCGCCCAGCCTGCAGATCGGCCTGATCACGGTCAAGCTGGAGGGCCACGACAACTCCCGGCTGGCCGAGACCACCAAGGTGCTGTCCGCCGCGGCCGAGCCCGTCCGGCGGCTCGGCATCGAGGCGGTGCCCGCCGACTCGGGGACCCCGGCCGACAAGGAGATCAAGACCGGCGCCAGCGAGGTCATCGGGGTCGCCTGCGCGCTGCTCGTCCTGCTGTTCGCCTTCGGCACCCTGGTCGCCGCGCTGATCCCGGTCTTCGCCGCCCTGATCAGCATCGCGACCGGCCTCGGCGTGATCGGCCTGCTCGGCCACGTCGTGGACGTGCCCAAGCAGGCCTCGATCATGGCGACGATGATCGGGCTCGGCGTCGGCATCGACTACGCGCTCTTCCTGCTGAGCAGGCACCGCAAGCTGCTGGACGACGGGCTGGCCGTGCACGACGCGGTCCGCCGGACGGCCGCGGGCTCGGGCGGCGCCGTGGTCTTCGCGGGCGGCACGGTGATCATCGCGCTCAGCGCGCTGCTGCTCGGCGGGTTCCCGATGCTGCAGACACTCGGCTGGATCACCGGCATCTCGGTCGTCTGCGCGGTACTCACCTCGGTCACCCTGGTACCGGCCCTGCTCGGTCTGCTCGGTCACCGGATCGACGCGCTGCGCCTGCCGCTGGCGGGCCGCCGCCGGCCCGCGGACGGCTCCTCGGGCTGGGCGGGCCTGGGCAGGTGGGTCTCCCCGGCGGCCCTGGGGCGTGCTCGCGCTCAGCGTCGCGGTGCTGGCCGCGCTCACCGCGCCGGCCCTCGCGCTCAAGCTGGGCCCGCTCGACGACGGCTACGGCGACCGGGCACCGACGCCCGCCGCTCCTACGAGCTCATGCAGGCCGGGTTCGGGCCGGGCATCAACGGGCCGCTGATCGTGGTCGCCGAGCTGGACGAGCCGGTCGCCGACCGGGAGCCCGCGCCCGCCGTACTCCGGACGCTGAAGGAGCGCGTCGGCGCGGTCGAGGGCGTGGCGCACGCGGGCGAGCCGGTGCTCAACTCCGCGGGGACCGCCGTGATGCTGCACGCCGTCCCCGACTTCGCGCCCAGCGACCCCCGGGCCCTGGACGTCGTCGAGGCGGTGCGCGGACTCCGCATCGAGGGGGCGAGCGTGCACGTGGGCGGCGAGGTGGCGGGGATGGCCGACGCCAGTGCCAGGATCGCCGAGCGCACCCCGGTGGTCGTCGGCGTCGTGGTGCTGCTCAGCGCGCTGCTGCTGCTCCTGGCGTTCCGCTCCCCGGTGGTGGCGATCAAGGCCGCGCTGATGAACCTGGTCTCGCTCGGCGCCGCCTTCGGCGCGCTCTCCCTGGTCTTCTCCCTCGGGCTGGGCAGCGGGCTGGTCGGGATGGACCCGCCGGTCAGCATCGACATGTCCTACCTGACCACGCTGTTCTTCTCGGTACCGATCGACGGTTACATCCCGCTGATGCTGTTCGCGGTGCTGTTCGGCCTGTCGATGGACTACGAGGTGTTCCTGCTGACCGCCGTGCGGCAGGCCTACCTGAGGCACGGCGACAACCGCAGGGCGGTGGCCGAGGGGCTGGGCTCGACCGGCCGGGTGATCACCTCCGCGGCGCTGATCATGGTCGCCGTGTTCGTCGCCTTCATCGCCTACCCCGACCCCATGGTCAAGATCTTCGGCGTCGGTCTGGCGGTGGCGGTGGCGGTGGACGCCACGATCATCCGGGGCTTCCTGGTCCCGGCGACCATGGTCCTGCTCGGCCGCTACAACTGGTGGTGCCCGGCCTGGCTGGACCGGATCCTGCCCGACCTGTCCATCGAGGGCCACGACGAGGAGGAGGCCGGCGAGAACCGGGAGCCGGACCTCGTCGGCGCGGGTCGCGCCTGAGCGCAAGGGGCGTTCCGGAGCGTCCGGGGAGCCGCGCGCCTGGGCGCGGGGAGTCGTCCGGAGCCCCGGGGCCCGTTCCCGGGCGCCCGGGAACCGTGTCTCCGGGCGCCCGGGCGCCGTTGAGCGCCC
>NZ_CDRNDK010000458.1:0-4909 GCF_977012225.1 Planomonospora algeriensis
CCGACACGGTCCCCGTGCGCCCGCCGCTCCCGGTGGACCCGCTCCCCGTGCGCCCGTCGTCTCCGGCCGGTACGGTCCTCACGCGCCCGCCGCCCAGGGCAGGTGCGGGCGGTTGGCCTCGACCAGGCGGCGGGCCAGGTCGCCGGAGAGGGAGGCCTGCCCGATGAGCGGGTGGGCCAGGAGCGCGTCGGCGACCCGCTCCTCGCCGCCGTGCAGCGCCGCCTCCAGGGCCAGCGTCTCGTACGCGGTGACGTGCGCGATGAGACCCGCGTGGAGCGGCTCCACGGGGTCGACGGGCAGGGCCCGCGCCCCGGCGGCGGTGATCGTCGCGGGCACCTCGACGACCGCCTCGGGCGGCAGGAACGGCAGCGCGCCGTCGTTGCGCAGGTTGACCACCTGGGTGTCGCCGCGGTCGCCGAGCAGCGAGGCGATCAGCGCGACGGCGGCCTCGGAGTAGAACGCGCCGCCGCGCTCGCCCAGCAGCTCGGGCTTGGTGTCCACCGCCGGGTCGGCGTACAGCTCCAGCAGCCGGGCCTCCATCGCCGCGACCTCGGCCGCGCGCGACGGCCTGGCCCGCTGCTCGGCGACGACGCGGTCGTGCTCGTAGAAGTAACGCAGGTAGTAGGAGGGCACCACGCCGAGGCGGCGGATCAGCGCGGCGTCCAGGCCGACGTCCCGGGCGATCTGCTCGCCGTGCTCGTCCAGCAGCCGGGGCAGCACGTCCACGCCGTCGAGCAGGACGGAGCGCTCCCAGGTCAGGTGGTTCAGCCCGACGTGGCCCAGGGCGATCCGCTCGGGCGCGACGCCCAGCGCGGCGGCGAAGCGGCGCTGGAAGCCGATGGCCACGTTGCACAGGCCGATGGCGCGGTGCCCGGCCTCCAGCAGCGCCCGGGTGACGATGCCGACCGGGTTGGTGAAGTCGACGATCCAGGCGCCGGGCGCGTGCCGGCGGACCTGCTCGGCGATGTCCAGCACCACCGGGACGGTGCGCAGG
This sequence comes from Planomonospora algeriensis, assembly GCF_977012225.1. Taxonomy (NCBI): domain Bacteria; kingdom Bacillati; phylum Actinomycetota; class Actinomycetes; order Streptosporangiales; family Streptosporangiaceae; genus Planomonospora; species Planomonospora algeriensis. The sequence continues at coordinate 995 of NZ_CDRNDK010000458.1, forward strand.
GCCTTGGCCAGGCCGCCCGCGCCGGTCGTCTCCTGGCCGACGCAGCCGCACTCCAGCGGGAGCGTCTCGTCGACGTCGCGCGCGGCCTGGCCGCCGACGCGCAGCTGCAGGAGTACGGCCTGCGCCCCGGCGACCCCCTCGGGGACCGAGGCGGTCGCGGTGACCCTCGCCGGATGTCCGGCGCGGGCCAGCATCCGGCGGGCCATCCCGCCGACCAGGTCGAGGCGGGAGGCGTCCGGGTCGACCAGCGCGACCTCGGTGAGGGGGAGCTCGTCCCGCAGCCGCGCGAATCCGTCGATCAGCTCGGGCGTGTACGTCGAGCCGCCCCCGACAACGGCGAGTTTCAACCCTTCACTCCTGTCAAGGTGACGCCCTCGATGAAGACTCTCTGGGCGAGGAAGAACACGATTATCACAGGTGCCATGACGAGCAGTGTGGCCGCCATGGTGAGGTTCCACTGCACGCTGTGCAGGGCCTTGAAGGACGCCAGCCCGATGGAGAGCGTCCAGTTGTCCACGTTCGTGGAGGCGTACAGCAGCGGGCCGTAGTAGTCGTTCCAGCAGTAGAAGAACTGGAACAGCGCGACCGCGGCGATGGCGGGCCGGGCCATGGGCAGGACGATCCGCAGCAGCGTCGCCAGGTCCGAGCAGCCGTCGACCCGGGCCGCCTCGGTGTACTCCCTGGGGATCGTCAGCAGGAACTGGCGGAGCAGGAAGACCGAGAAGGCGTCGCCGAGCAGCATGGGCAGGATCAGCGGCCAGAGCGTGCCGGTCAGCTCCGCGCGGGCCCAGATCAGGTACACCGGCACGGCGACCACCTGCGGCGGCAGCATCATCATCGTGATGACGGCCAGGAAGGCGGCCCGGCGGCCGGGGAAGCGGAAGCGGGCCAGTGCGTAGGCCACCGGGACCGACGACAGCAGCATGAACGCGGTGCCCAAGCCCGCGTACAGCATCGTGTTGCCGATCCACAGCAGCAGGGGCGAGCGGGCGAACACCTCGGTGAAGTTGCCCCAGTTCCACGAGCGCGGCCACAGCTCGCTGGTCAGCGCCTGCTGGTCGGTCATGAGCGCGGTGAGCGCGATGAACACCAGCGGGGCGACGAACATGATCGCGAGAGCGATCGCCAGGGAGTGGACGGCGATCCAGTGCAGGGTCCGCCGCCGGCGCAGGCTCCGGGCGGTCGGGCGGCGGGCGGCGGAGGCCGGGGCCCGGCCGAGGGTGGCGGGTGCGGTGCTCACGAGACCTCCTCGAGTCCGCGGAACCGGCGCAGCAGGACCAGGGTGAGCAGCATCGACGCGGCGAACAGCAGCAGCGCCAGCACGCACGCGTACCCCATGGAGAAGTCGCGGAAGCCCATCTGGAACAGCCACTGGGGCAGGGTCAGGGTGGACATCTCCGGGTAGCCGGGGGTGAAGCTGCTGCCGGGGGAGTCGGTGGAGCCGGAGGCGACCCGGGCGGCGATCATCGCCTGGGTGAAGTACTGCAGGGCGTAGATGACGCCGGTGACCGCCGAGAAGAGCAGCACCGGGGAGATCGTCGGCAGGGTGACGCTGCGGAACCGCCGCCAGGCCCCCGCCCCGTCGAGCGCGGCCGCCTCGTACAGGTGCCTGGGCACGTCCAGCAGGGCCGCCAGGAAGATGACCATGGTGTTGCCGGTGCCCCACATGCCGAGCAGGGTCAGGCTCGGCTTGGACCAGTCCTTGTCGCCGAACCAGTCCAGGCCGGTGATCCCGAACAGCTCCAGGAACTGGTTCATCGGGCCGGTGGCCGGGTTGAGCAGGAACACGAACGCGACCGTGCCCGCCACCGTCGGGATCAGCGAGGGCAGGTAGAAGACGGTCCGGAAGAACCCGGCCCCCGCCTTCAGCCGGGTGACCAGCCAGGCCACCCCCAGGGCGAAGAGCAGCTGGGCGGGGACCATGAAGACGACCAGCCACAGGGTGTTGCCGATGGAGGTGAGGGCCCGGTCGTCGGTCAGCAGGTAGCGGTAGTTGTCCAGGCCGACGAACTCCAGCGTGAACAGGTCGTAGCGGTGGAAGGAGAAGTAGACGGTCGCGGCGAGCGGGTAGAGGAAGAAGACCGCGAACCCGATCAGCCAGGGTGACAGCCACACGAGGGCCCGCAGGCCCTCGCGGCGCCGCCGGGCGGGCGGCGCCGCAAGGGTGAGACTCATCGCGGATCAGCCCCCGGAGAGCTTGTGCTTGTCGTTGATGCGCTTGTCGACCCCGGCCAGGCCGGCGTCGAGGTCCTTGACGGAGCCCTTCTCCCACTCGACGAGGAAGGCGGTGAAGGCCTCCTGGTTGAAGACGCTGTTGACGTTCGGCGGGAGCGTGCTCGTCTTGGGGTGGTTGAAGATGTCGAGGAAGGTCTGGAAGTTCGCGTCCTTCTTCAGCTCGGGCGAGTCCATCGCGGCCTTGGTCGTCGGCACGTTGCGCAGCGCGTTGGAGAGCGTCACCAGGCTGCCGGTGTCGGTGGTCAGGTGCTTGACCAGCTCCCAGGCGTGCTGGGGGTGCTTGGCGCCCTTCGGTACGCCGATCACGGTGCCCGCGGTGAAGCCGCTGCCGTACAGTTCGGGCCGGTCGTCGGCGACGGGGATCGGGGCGGTGCCGTAGTCGAGGTCCTTCGCGTCGCCTGCGATCATGGCGTTGCGCCACTCGCCGTCGACCGCCATCGCGACCTTGCCCTTGTGGAAGGGGTGCTCGGCGCCCCACTCGTCGCCCAAGCCCTTGCGGAACTTGTCGAGCTTGTCGTGGCCGTACCAGTCGACGAGCTCCTTCTGCCAGGTCAGGAGCTTCTTCCAGGCCGGATCGGAGCCGATCGCCGAGGTGCCGTCCTCGTTGTACCACCTGGCCCCGACCATCGGGCCCAGGTGGGAGGGGGAGTTCTCGTAGTACTGGAAGCTGGGGATGAACCCGGCGACCTCGATGTCGCCGTCGGCGTCGCGGACGGTGAGCTTCTTGGCCAGCGCGGTCAGCTCCGACAGGGTCTTGGGCGGCTGCTCGCCCTTCATCAGGGCCTTGTTGTAGTAGAGGCCGTAGGCGTCGGCGAGCATCGGCAGCGTGCAGCGGCGGCCCTCGAACTCGGTGTAGGAGCGCGCGGCCGCGGGGAGCACCGACAGGTCGATGCCGTCCTGCGCGATCACCGGGGCGAGGTCCTGGAAGACCCCGCTGCGGCACCACTGCGCGACGTTGTCGGTGGTGAAGGAGGCCGCCACGTCGGGGGCCGTGCCGCCGCGCACGGCCTGGGTGATCTGGTCGTCCTGGACGCCCTTGGTGAGTTTGACGGTGATCTGCGGGAACTTCTTCCGGAAGCCGGCGACGGCGTCCTCGAACGCCTTGACCTCGCTGTCGGCGCTGAACCCGTGCCAGAGCTCGATGGTCGCCGCGGGCAGCGCCGCGGCGGCGCTCCCGGAGGGTTTCGGCTGGGATCCGAGCGCGGGCGCGCTCCGGTCGCCCGCGGTGCAGGCGGTCAGGGCCGCGGCCGCGACGGCGGCCGTGGCGAGGGTGAGAAACCGTCGGTTCACGACAGTGGCCTCCTCGATCGGGGGGTGGGATGACCGGATGAATCAGGAGAGCTGGAGGTTCCACGGAAGGTGGAAAGAGACAGGTGGAGGCAGATAGTGGCAGGAGAGGGGTCAGGAGGGCAGGGTGGAGCTGAAGACCTCCTCGCGGGCGGCGGCGAGGGCGAGGTCGAGGGCGCCGGCCAGGACCGGGTTGCCCTCGACGGCCGAGAGCAGCAGCGGCGGCCGGGGGATGGTCAGCGCGTGCAGCTCCTCCTCGACCAGGCCGCGCAGCAGCTCGCCGCCGGCCAGCAGGGTGCCGCCGGTCAGCACGACGATCTCGGGGTCGACGACCGCGGTGACCGAGGCCAGGCCGACGGCCAGGCGCCCGGCGACGTCGCGCAGCCCGGCCAG
>NZ_CDRNDK010000459.1:0-4909 GCF_977012225.1 Planomonospora algeriensis
TGCCCGACGGCGCGCGCCGGCGCGCGCTGCCAGCGGAGGTTCTGGCCGCAGACGTCCCGGGTGAGCAGGGAGCCGTCCGGCGCGACGCCGTACAGCGCCGGGCCGCCGCCGTACACCGACGAGCCGGCGGCGGTCAGCGCGCGCAGCGAGCGGGCCGGGCCGATCGCCTCCCAGCCGTCCGCCGGCCCCGACAGCCGGTCCAGCACGTTGCGGGTGATGCGCTCCACGACGGGATCGTGCAGGGTGTTGCCCCAGTTCACGGTGGCGGCGGTGAACACCGTGCCCGCGCCCAGGCGCATGGCGCCCATGGTGGCCATGCCGCCCTGGCCGTACCGGGCCCAGTGGCGCAGGTCCGCGGTGGCCAGGACGACGAAGGAGGGCGGCGTGCCGTCCCGGCCGGTCGCCAGCGGCACCCCGTCGACCTCGGTGAAGTCGCACGCGTCGGTCTCGTAGCCGATAGCGCCCCGGCCGAACTTGTCGCCCTCGCCCAGGTCCGTCCCCGCGAAGGCCCAGTGCTCGGGGAACCGGACGGTGTAGGACTCGTCGTGCATCCGCTGCATGTACGGTCCCCAGGTCCCGGCGCCGCGCCGGAAGCTGACCCCGATCAGGGCGTTCTCCGGCCGGTCGACCGGGGCGGCGGACCACTCGACCGTGGTCAGGGCGGGGTCCGTCGCGGCCACGGGGTCGGCGGCGGCGTCGCGGTGGCAGACCATGGTCCGCCCGCCGTCCTCCAGCCGGAACTGCCACCAGCAGGTGTTGCCGGAGAACACCGCGAGGTTGCCGCCGCGCCGGACGAACTCCTCGACGCTGTCGCGCATGCCCGCCGACCAGTACTCGTCGTGGCCGCTGACCACCAGCAGGCGGTAGCCGGACAGCAGGCCGGCGCCGTCGTGCAGGTCGAGCGCCGAGCAGTAGTCCACGTCGTACCCGGCGGGCCCGAGCCAGCGGATCATGCCCTCCTCCCAGCGCTCCGGCGGCGGGCCGCCGCCCGGCCGGTCGAAGGAGACGCGCGCGGCGCGGGCCGGCTCCTCGGCCCAGTAGAGCGACTCGCCGGGGATCCCGGCCCGGTTGTAGGCCTGCCAGGTCGGGAACGGGATCGACAGCAGGATCGGCGAGCGCGGCCGGGCGGCCCGGACCGCGAAGTACACCTCGGACTCGCCCTCGCCGGTGGTGAAGACGGCCCGGTAGAGCGAGCTCGCCCAGTCGGCCGGCACCTCGAGGGTCCAGTGCGGGCCGTCGAACGCCCCGTCGAGCACCCTCCGGCCGCAGGCGGTGTCCTCGACGGCCACCGAGCCGCGCAGCGCGCCCGCGAGGTGTGGGACAGGTGGAAGCCGAGCCGCTCGCCCTGGGCGCGGGAGGTGGACTCGGCGTAGGCGCAGACCGTCATCCTGCGGGCTCCAGGACGGCGGGCTCCAGGACGTCGTGGAAGGCCGCCTCCACCAGCAGCGACTCCAGGCCGAGCAGGTAGTGCTCCATCGCCGGGCGGGGCAGGAAGCGGGTGTCGGCGGTGAGCGAGACGCCCAGCCCGCCGGGCTCGCCGGTCACGTGCAGGCAGAACCGGCAGTTGAGCCGCTCTTGGCGCAGCGGCCAGGACAGCGCCGTGTCGGCCAGCGCCCGCCGTACCTCCGCCTCGCCCGGGGAGGCGTCCGGCCGGTCGGCGAAGCGCAGGTCGTTGAAGCAGCAGTAGGGGTGGACCTCCGTGCCGCGCTCCCGGCCCGCCTCGGCCGTCAGGCGGTCGCGGTCGCGCGGGTCGTGGTAGGCCGAGCGGTAGGCGCGCAGCGCGGCGGGCCCGGCCGCCCTCAGCAGCTCGCTGAAGGGGCCCCGGTCCAGGTCGAGCACGAACAGTCCCTCCTGGGAGAGCGTGGTGACCGCGTTCACGGTGTCGCCGCGGAAGCGGTTGCCCACGATCGGCAGCATCGCGCAGACGCCGTGCCCGGTCACCGCACCGACCATCGCGGACGCGGCGGCCAGCAGCACGGTCGAGGTGCTCGCGGAGTGCACGGCGGCGATCCGGCGGACGGCCAGGTCCATCGCCCGGGAGACGAGCTGCGCCCGCCAGATCGGCGGTCGGCGGCGGCGTCTCCGGCCGGGCGGCCGAACATGGTCGGCGGGACGCGCCGGTACTCCTGCTCCCAGTGCCCGGCCGCGATCCCGGCGACCCGGCGCCCGGCGCCGGACTCCTGCCAGCGGGCCAGGTCCAGCGGCTGCGGCGGAGGGGGACCGGGCACCGAGCCGCGCAGCAGCAGCAGCCGCAGGTCGCGCAGGACCACCTCGGCGCCGAGCCCGTCGGCGGCCAGATGGCAGAAGACCAGCACGATGTGGGTCACCTCGCCGCCGTCGACGACGAGCCCGGCCCGGAGCGGCCACTCGGCGGCGTAGTCGAACGCGGTGGCCGCCAGCTCGCCGAGGAGCCGGTCGGGGTCCCCGTCCCCGTCCCCGCCCGCGACCGCGACCGGGATCGCGCCCGCCGCCTCCAGCACCTGGTACGGCCCGGCCACCCGGGACGGGTCCCCGGGTCCCCGTCCAGGCGCGTCCGCAGCGACTCGTGCCGCGCCACCAGCGCGCCGAGCACCTCGGCCGCCCGCGCCGGGGTGAGCGGCCGGGACCGCCCGGGGACCGCGAGCACCCGGCCGAAGTTGAAGTAGCGGTCGTCCGGGGCGGTCTTCACGATGGTGTCCCAGATGGCCCGCTGGCCCCAGGTGAGCGGGGCCGTCCCGGCCCGGCCCCCCGCGAACCGGATCTCCATCAGCGGACCCCGGCGAGGTGGCGCTCCAGCGCGTCCAGGTCGTCCAGCGCGCCGATCCCGGCGGAGGACAGGTCGAACTCGATCCCGAACTCGCTCTCCACCGCGTCGATGAGCCGCATCTGCGCCAGGGAGGTGAAGCCGAGCGCGGTCAGCGGCACCTCGGCGGCCAGCGCCTCCCCGGCGGTGATCGCCCCGTCGGAGGCCGAGGCCACCATCTCGGCCAGGCGCTCCCTGGTCACGCCGCTCACGCGCCGCGCCACCGAACCGCCGTCCGCCATGCCGCCGTCCGTCACGGTGTCGTCCGCCGTGCCGTCGCCGGTCGCCCTCCGGGTCCTCGTCTCCTCAGGCACCGCCGGCTCCTCTCACGCTGAGCGGTCGCAGGTCCGTCCAGACCCGCTCGATGTGGGCCAGGCACTCCTCCCGATCACCGGAGAAGCCCTCCGCGCGCCAGCCGTCCGGGAGTTCCCGGCCGGCCGGCCAGATCGAATGCTGTTCCTCGTGGTTGACCACGACGAGATGGCTCATCCCTGGCTCCCCGCTTCCATGAGGCGTCGTGCCTCCTCTTCCGGCAGTGCGGCCAGCTCGGCGACCAGCAGCTCCTCCACCTCGGCGGCGAGCCCGGTCACGGTGCTGTGCGTGAACAGCGTGCGGATCGGCACGTCCACCTCGGCGAGCGCGCGGATCCTGGAGACGACCCGGGCGGCGCTCAGCGAGTGGCCGCCCAGGGCGAAGAAATCGTCGAAGGCGCCCACCCCGGTGACGCCGAGGACCTCGGCGAAGACCTCGGCCACCAGCTCCTCGGCGTCGCCGCGCGGGGCGACGTGCTCGCGGACCGGGGCGGGCGGCTCGGGCAGCGCGGAGCGGTCGACCTTCCCGTTGGGCGTCAGCGGGAGCGCGTCCACCACCGTGAGCGCGCCGGGCACCATGTAGCCGGGCAGCTCGCGGATCAGGTGCTCCCGCAGGCGGTCCGCCAGGTCCCGGTGCGCGTCGCAGGTGTCCGCGGTGCTTCCGGTGTCCGTGGCGCTTCCGGTGTCCGGGTCCGGGACCACGTACGCGACCAGGAGGTCGCCGCGGACGGCCACGACGGACTGCCGGACCCCCGGGCAGGCGTCCAGCACGGCCTCGATCTCGCCCGGCTCGATCCGGTGGCCGCGCAGTTTGACCTGGTGGTCGGTGCGCCCGAGGAACTCCAGGGTCCCGTCGCGGAGCAACCGGACCCGGTCGCCGGTCCGGTAGCGTCGGGAGCCGCCCGGGCCGGGGACGAACCGCTCGGCGGTCAGCGCGGGGCGGCCCAGGTAACCGGTCGCCACCCCGGCGCCGCCGATGAGCAGCTCGCCCGGGGACCCGATCGGGACCGTCCGGCCGGCCGCGTCCACGACGTGGACCGTGGTGTTGGCGATCGGCCGGCCGATCACGATCCCGCCGGGGTCGGCGGGCACCTCCCAGGCCGTGGACCAGACCGTCGTCTCCGTCGGGCCGTACACGTTGACCAGGCGTTCCACGCGCGGGCGCAGCTCGCGGGCGAGCCGGGGCGGCAGCGGCTCGCCGCCGGTGAGCGCCGTCACCCGGGGCAGGTCGCCGGTCAGCAGCACCCGCCAGCCCGACGGCGTCGCCTGCACGTGGGTGACACCGGTCTCGCGGACCAGCCGGGCGACCTGCGCGCGTCGACGGCGGCCCCGGCGTCCGCGATCACCACCCGGCCGCCGGTGACCAGCGGCAGGTACAGCTCCAGGGCGGAGATGTCGAACGAGAGGGAGGTCAGCGCGAGCCACACGTCGCGCGGGGTGGAACCGACCAGGGAGCGCATCGCCAGCAGGAAGTTCACCAGCGCCCGGTGCGGGACCGCCACCCCCTTCGGCCGCCCGGTGGACCCGGAGGTGTAGAGCACGTACGCGGTGTCGCCGGGCCGGGGCGGAGCGATCGCCCCGGTGGGGGCCGGTGCGGCGGTCGGCGCGGGGGGCAGGTCGTCCAGGGAGGTCAGCACCAGGGCGGCGGCCGAGTCCTCGAGCACGTACGCGATGCGGGCCTCGGGATAGCCGGGGTCGACCGGCAGGTAGGCCGCGCCGCTCATCACCGTGCCCAGCAGGGCGGCGAGCAGGTCCGCGCCGCGCTCCATCCGGATCGCGACCAGGGAGCCGCGGCCGATGCCCGCGGCCGCCAGCC
>NZ_CDRNDK010000460.1:0-4894 GCF_977012225.1 Planomonospora algeriensis
GCCTGCCCGACGGGAGCGGCGTCGATGTGTGCCGCGAGGTCCGCTCCCGCCTGCCCGGGCTCGCCTGCCTGATGCTGACCTCCTTCGCCGACGACGACGCGCTGTTCGACGCGGTGATGGCGGGCGCCTCGGGATACGTCCTCAAGCAGATCCACGGCTCCGACCTGGTCGGCGCCGTGCGCACCGTGGCCTCGGGCCAGTCGCTGCTCGACCCGCAGACGACCGCAACCATGCTGGCGCGCCTGCGCGACCAGGAGAGCCGCAAGGACCCGCTGTCGGCCCTGTCGGCGCAGGAGCGGCAGATCCTGGACCTGATCGGCGAGGGGCTGACCAACCGGCAGATCGGCGAGCGGATGTTCCTGGCGGAGAAGACGGTCAAGAACTACGTCTCCAACCTGCTCGGCAAGCTCGACATGCAGCGCCGCACCCAGGCCGCGGCTTTGGTCACCCGGCTCAAGGCCGAACGCGGTGACCGGGGAGACCTTCGTCCCTGGTGATCCCGGCGGGCCGGCGGTGATGCTGGAGGCATGAAAGTCGACGCCGCCGGGCTGCGGGTGCTCACCCGCGCCGAATGCATACAGCTGCTCGCCTCCACTCCGCTGGGGCGCATCGTCTTCACCGACCGGGCGCTGCCCGCGATCCAGCCGGTCAACTACGTGCTGGACGGGGACGACCTGGTGATCCGCACCGGCTCCGGCTCCAAGCTGGCGTCCGCGGTGCGCGACACCATCGTGGCCGTGGAGGCCGACGCCTTCGACCCGCACGGCCGTACCGGATGGTCGGTGACCGTCGTCGGGCAGGCCCGGACCGCCCGGGAGGCCCGCGAGGTCAGCCGGCTGGCGCACCTCCCGCTGGCCCCGTGGACCTCCCGCGACCCGGGTTCCCCGCAGGCCCGGGACCACTACATCGTCCTGCCGATCGAGCGGGTCTCCGGCCGCCGGGTCGACACGCACCCCTGAGGGCGGGCCCGCTCACCGCGCCCCTCCGCTGACCGCCCTGACCGTCCGGGGCACGCCGGCAGGCCGGGATCAGCCCCGGTCGAGGGGGACCTGCCAGCGCAGGCGGCTGCCCCCGCCTCGGCGCGCTCCGCGGTGAAGGCACCGCCCAGGCGCTCGGCCCGCTCCGCCAGGTTGCGCAGCCCGCTGCGCCGCCCGCCCTCGGGGATGCCGACGCCGTTGTCGCTCACCTCCAGCAGCAGCGTGCCGCCGCTCACCTCGACCAGCACCTGCGCCCTGCTCGCCCGGGCGTGGCGGGCGACGTTGGACAGCGCCTCGCGCAGCACCGCCCGGAGCTGCTCCCCCACCTCCTCGGGCACCGTGTTGTCCAGCGGCCCCTCCATCCGGATGCCGGGCATGAAGCCGAGCTGCTCGCGAGCGGCCTCCACCAGCTCCGTCACCCGGCCGCGCAGTGTGAGGGCCGGACCGGCCTGCGGCGGCGACTGCAGCGCGAAGATGGTGGAGCGGATCTCCTTGATCGTCTGGTCCAGCTCGTCCACCGCGTGCTGCAGCCGCGCCGACGCGGCGGGGTTCTCGACCATGCGGACCGTGCTCATCAGCGTCATGGCCACCGCGAACAGCCGCTGGATGACGACGTCGTGCAGGTCCTTGGCGATGCGGTCGCGGTCTTCCAGCAGCCCCAGCCGCTCGGCGTCGCGGCGCGCGCCGGCCAGTTCCAGCGCGACCGCCGCCTGCCCGCCCAGGGACTCCGCCATCCGCAGGTCCGCCTCGTTGAACGGCGACGCCCCGCTCCGCTTGGCCAGGACGAGCACGCCGCGGGCTCCGTCCGCCCCGCCCAGCGGCACGGCGATGGCCGGGCCCAGCGGCACCCCCTCCAGGTGCGGCGGATGCCCGGCGAACTCCTGCAGGTCCGGCGTGCTCTGCGGCCGGCCGGTGTGCAGCGCCGCGCCCGCCAGCGACCTGTCCATCTGCATGTCCCGCGCGCGCAGCAGCTCCTCGCCGAACCCTTCGACGATCTCGATCCGCACCATGTCCTCGTGCGGGAAGCTCACCATCGCCGTGTCGGCCCCGGTCAGCTCCCGGGCGCGGCGGGCCATGATGGTGAGCACCTCCCCCGGGTCGTCGCCGGAGAGCAGGCTGGTGGTCACCTCCGACGAGACCCGCAGCCAGTCCTCCCTGCGCCGGGTCTCCTCGTACAGCCGGGCGTTCTCGATGGCCACGCCCGCGGCGGCGGCCAGCGCGTTGACGACCGCCTCGTCGTCCTCCTCGAAGGCTCCGCCGCCGGCCTTCTCGGTCAGGTAGAGGTTGCCGAACACCTCGTCGCGCACCCGCACCGGCACGCCCAGGAAACTGCGCATCGGCGGATGGCCCGCGGGGAAGCCGTAGGACTCGGGGTGCTCGGACAGGTCGGTCATCCGCAGCGTCTGCGGATCCTTGATCAGCAGGCCGAGCAGGCCCTTGCCGTGCGGCCAGTGCTCGATCCTCGCGATCTCCTCCTCGGTGACGCCCACCGGGATGAAACGCTCGAGTGTGCCGCCCTCGCCGATCACGCCGAGCGCCGCGTAGCGGGCGTCGACCAGCTTGGCCGCGGCCTCGGTGATGCGCCGCAGCACGGTCTCCAGGTCCAGGTCGCTGCCGACCGAGACCACGGCCTCCAGCAGCGCGTGCACCCGGTCGCGGGTGGCGAGCACCGTCTCCAGCCGGTCCTGCAGCTCCGACAGCAGGTCGTCCAGCCGCATGTTCGGAATCAGAGATCTCTCGCCCACGCCCATCCCTCCAGCACGCCCCGGCTCACCCCCCAAGCTTCCCACCCGGCACCGGGAGGTCGAAAAGAGCACCCGCCCCGGCGGGTGCTCTTCCCGCGGGCCTCCTCCCGGCCCGCAGGCCCGTCACAGCGTGCTGGTCAGCGGCCAGGTGGCGTTGGGCGTGACGATGGTGCCCGCCGTACCCTCCAGGATGCGCACGGCGTCGTCCAGCCTGCCGATGGCGGCCATGTCACCGGTGGTCTCCACGAAGGAGCAGGCCGCCTCCACCTTCGGCCCCATCGATCCGGCGGGGAAGTCCAGCCCGCGCAGCTCGTGGGGGGTCGTGTGGCCGATCTCCTCCTGCTCCGGGGTGCCGAAGCCCTTCATGACCCGGGGCACGTCGGTCAGGATCAGGAAGGCGTCGCACTCCAGCGCCTCGGCCAGCAGCGCGCCGGTGAGGTCCTTGTCGACGACCGCCTCGACGCCCTGGAGCCGGCCCTTGTCGTTGCGGATGACGGGGATGCCGCCGCCGCCCGCGCAGACCGTGACGACGCCGTCGCGGACCATCTTGCGGATCAGCCGGGTCTCCACCACCCGCTGCGGCCGCGGCGAGGGCACGACCCTGCGCCAGTGGGGACCGTCCGGCCTGACGGTCCAGCCGTTCTCCCCGGCCAGCCGCTCGGCCTCCTGCCGGTCGTAGACCTGCCCGACGAACTTGGTCGGCTCGTCGAAGGCCGGGTCGACCGCGGAGACCAGCGTCTGGTTGATCATGGAGATGACCTGGCGGCCCGGCAGCGCGTTCTGCAGCGCCTGGAGCATCCAGTAGCCGATCATCCCCTGCGTCTGGGCTCCGAGCGTGTCGAACGGGTACGGCCTGCTCAGGTTGGGGTCGCCGGCGCTCTCCAGCGCCAGCATGCCCACCTGCGGGCCGTTGCCGTGCGTGATGATCAGCTCGTGGCGGGCCGCGACGTCGGCCAGCGTCTTGACGGCGACGGCGACGTTGGCGATCTGGACGTCGGCGTCCGGGCTCTCCCCGCGCCGCATCAGCGCGTTGCCCCCCAGGGCGACGAGGACGCGCATCACTCCCCCAAGGTGGCGACCATGATCGCCTTGATCGTGTGCAGGCGGTTCTCGGCCTGGTCGAACACGATGGACCGCGGCGACTCGAAGACCTCCTCGGTCACCTCCAGCGCCTCCAGGCCGGTCTTGGCGAACAGGTCCTCGCCGACCGCGGTCTCCCGGTTGTGGAAGGCCGGCAGGCAGTGCATGAACTTCACCGCCGGGTTGCCGGTCGCCGCCACCAGCTCGGCGTTCACCTGGTACGGCAGCAGCAGCCCGATGCGCTCGTCCCACACCTCCTTCGGCTCCCCCATGGAGACCCACACGTCGGTGTAGAGGAAGTCGACGCCCCGGACGCCCTCGGCGACGTCGGCGGTGAGGGTGAGCCTGGCGCCCGTGAGCGCGGCGAGCTCGCGCGCCGGCCGGACGACCGTCTCCTCGTCCGGCCAGAGCGCCTCCGGCGCGACCAGCCGCACGTCCATGCCGAGCAGCGCGCCGATGACCAGCAGCGAGTTGCCGACGTTGTTGCGGGCGTCGCCGAGGTAGGCGTAGGAGATCTCCCCCAGCGGCTTGTCGCTGTGCTCGCGCATGGTGAGCACGTCGGCGAGCATCTGCGTGGGGTGCCACTCGTCGGTGAGGCCGTTCCACACCGGCACCCCGGAGTGGGCGGCCAGCTCCTCCACGTGCGCCTGCCTCCTTCCCCGGAACTCGATGCCGTCGTACATCCGCCCCAGCACCCGCGCGGTGTCCCTCACCGACTCCTTGTGGCCCATCTGCGAGCCGCCCGGGTCGAGGTAGGTGACGTGCGCGCCCTGGTCGTGGGCGGCGACCTCGAACGCGCAGCGGGTGCGGGTGGAGGTCTTCTCGAAGATCAGCGCGATGTTCTTGCCGGTCAGCCGGGACCGCTCATAGCCCCCGTACTTGGCGGCCTTGAGGTCGGCCGCCAGATCGATCAGGTAGCGGATCTCCTGCGGAGTGAAGTCCAGCTCTCTCAGGAAACTGCGGTGACGCAGGTTGAACGCCATTGTTCTTCCCCCTGTGAATTCTGTGGGTTCCGTGGAATCGGTGGATTCGGCGGACGGGCGGTCAGATGCCGTCGCGCTCGATCGGGCAGCTCATGCAGCGCGGGCCCCC
>NZ_CDRNDK010000461.1:0-4892 GCF_977012225.1 Planomonospora algeriensis
GGCGCGTCCGGCGCGGCGCAGCAGCTGGGCGGCGAGGGAGAGGGCGGGCTGACCCATGGGCACGCCGTCGACCGGGGACCCCGCGTCGCCGCCGCTCTTGGCGGCGCGCTCGGCCGCCTTGATGGTCTCCCAGTTGTCGCTGACCTGCTCGGCGCCGTCCACCCGCACGGCGGCGAACACGTGCGGGTGCCGCCGGACCAGCTTGTCCACGATGCCCGCCGCCACGTCGTCGACGTCGAACCCGCCCTCGGCGGCGGGGCGGTCGGCCGCGACGCGCGCGTGGAAGGCCACCTGCAGGAGCAGATCGCCCAGCTCCTCGCGGAGCGCGCCGCGGTCGCCCTCCTCGATCGTCTCCAGCACCTCGTAGGCCTCCTCCAGGAGGTACGGCGCCAGCGACTCGTGGGTCTGCTCCGCGTCCCAGGGGCACTGCGTGCGGAGCCGGTCCATCACCGCGACCAGGTCGAGCAGGCGCGCGCCCGGCAGGTCGTAGGAACCCGGCACGACCTCGATCACCGGCGGATCGTCGAGGGCGACCGCCGCGTGCCCGATCAGGCGCATCAGCCCTTCGTCGGCCTCCAGCCAGACCACGTCCCCGCCCTGGGCCTCGCGGACCAGGGCGGCCGGGTCCGGCGCCGTGACCTCGACCTCGATCCCGGCCTCGGCCAGGAACGGCAGGTGCGGGTGGTCCGCCGAGGCGGTGCGCACCGGGCCGGCGGCGAGGACCTGCCAGGCGCGGTGGCTCAGCAGGCCCGGCGCGACCCGGGGCGAGGTGGTGACGAGGATCAGCGGCATGTCCGTCGGGTGCCCGTCGCGGCTACGAGGACGCGGGGACCGTGCCGAAGCGGCCGGCGTCGACGTAGGAGTCCGCGCCGCCCTGCGACTGCGGGTTGGCCACGCCGTAGCGCGGGCTCCGCACGACCTTGATGGTCGCCGCCTCCTGGGCGAGCTTCTGGGACGCGGCCTGCTGCGACGCCTCGTCCTGCCCGGCGCCGAACCCGGCCAGCAGCTTCCGCTCGACCAGGGTGATGCGGACCAGGTCGCGCAGCTTCGACGGGGGCACGCCGACGTTGACGGCGATCTGCTCGTCGGGCATGCGCTGGGTCTGCCCGCCCTGGGTGGCGATCTGGTTGAGGAAGGTGTCGACCTCCGCCTCGGTGACCGTGACGCCCTTGCGCGCGCCGAGCTGCTCGAGCTGCTCGATGGCGATCACGTTGGTCAGCACGACCTGCGGGACCGAGCCCCGGAGCTGGAGCTGGCTCTTGCTCAGGCCGGCGGCGGTAACCGCCGCCTCGAACTCCTTGACGTCGGCTTCCAGCTCGCCGGAGCTGATCCGCTGGTCGCCCACGACGGCGGCGGCGCCGACCTGCGCCGGAGAGCAGGCGGTCAGCGCGGCTCCCACGGCCACGGCCGCCAGGATGACGCGCACTCGAGTCGACTTCACTTGCGATCCCTTCACGACAAATGCCGCTTCACTTTACCGGCATGTTCTCGAGGAACATCGCCTCGACCAGGTCGCCGCACCACTTGAGCAGGTCCAGGTCCCGCAGCGGCTGGCCGCCGAGCGGTCTGGTCTTGGGGACGGGCACCAGCAACGTACCGGTCGCCTGCTTCAGCAGCGCCTTCGGGTAGAGCCGCTGGAGCCTGACCTGCTGGGAGTCGCGCAGGTCCACGGGGGCGAACCGGATGTGCTGGCCCTGCAGGGTGACGTCGGTGAGCCCGGCCCTGCGGGCGCGGATGCGGAAGCGCGCGACCGCCAGCAGGTTGTCGACCTCCTGGGGCAGCCTGCCGTACCGGTCGGTGAGCTCGTCGCGGACCGCCGCGATGTCGTCGTCGGTGCAGATCGCCGCGACGCGCTTGTAGGCCTCCAGGCGCAGCCGCTCGGAGGTCACGTAGTCGTGCGGGATGTGCGCGTTGATCGGCAGCTCGACCTTGACGTCGGGCCGCTCCTCCGGCTCGGCCCCGGCCAGTTTGGCCTTCTGCTCCTGCACGGCCTCGGCCATCATCCGCACGTACAGGTCGAAGCCGACGCCCGCGATGAAGCCCGACTGCTCGGCGCCCAGGATGTTGCCCGCGCCGCGGATCTCCAGGTCCTTCATCGCGACGTACATGCCCGCGCCCATCTCGGTGTGCTGGGAGATGGTGGCCAATCGCTCGTGGGCGGTCTCGGTGAGCGGCTTCTCCGGCGGGTAGAGGAAGTAGGCGTAGCCGCGCTCGCGGCCCCGGCCGACGCGGCCGCGGAGCTGGTGCAGCTGGGACAGGCCGTAGTTGTCGGCCCGGTCCACGATGAGCGTGTTGGCGTTGGGCACGTCGAGGCCGGACTCGACGATCGTGGTGCAGACGAGCAGGTCGAACTCGCGCTCCCAGAAGCCCACCATGATCTTCTCGAGCTGCTGCTCGTTCATCTGGCCGTGGGCGACGGCGATGCGCGCCTCGGGGACCAGCTCGCGCAGGCGGGCCGCCACCTTGTTGATGCTGGCGACCCGGTTGTGCACGAAGAAGATCTGGCCGTCGCGCATCAGTTCGCGGCGGATCGCGGCGGCGATCTGCTTCTCGTCGTAGGGGCCGACGAAGGTGAGGATCGGGTGCCGCTCCTCCGGCGGGGTGAGGATCGTGGACATCTCGCGGATGCCGGTCAGGCCCATCTCCAGCGTGCGCGGGATCGGCGTGGCGGACATGGCCAGCACGTCGACCTGCGTGCGCAGGTGCTTCATGGCCTCCTTGTGCTCGACGCCGAAGCGCTGCTCCTCGTCGATGATGATCAGCCCGAGGTTCTTGAACCTGGCCTCCGGCGAGAGCAACCGGTGGGTGCCGATGACGATGTCCACCGCCCCCTCCGACAGGCCGCGCAGGGTCTCCTTGACCTCGGCGTCGGTCTGGAAGCGCGACATCGGCCGCACGTTCAGCGGGAATCCGGAGAAGCGCTCGGCGAAGGTGGACAGGTGCTGCTGGACCAGGAGCGTGGTGGGCACCAGCACCGCGACCTGCTTGCCGTCCTGCACGGCCTTGAACGCCGCCCGCACCGCGATCTCGGTCTTGCCGTAGCCGACGTCGCCGCAGATCAGGCGGTCCATCGGGATCGGGCGCTCCATGTCGCGCTTGACCTCGTCGATGGCCTCCAGCTGGTCGCCGGTCTCGGCGTAGGGGAAGGCGTCCTCCATCTCCCGCTGCCACGGCGTGTCCGGCCCGAAGGCGTGCCCCGGCGAGGCCATCCGGGCGCTGTAGAGGCGGATGAGCTCCCCGGCGATCTCCTTGACGGCCTTCTTGGCCCGGGTCTTGGCCTTGGCCCAGTCGGCGCCGCCCATCCGGTTGAGGGTGGGCGACTCGCCGCCGACGTAGCGGGTGACCTCGTCCAGCTGGTCGGTCGGCACGTACAGCCGGTCGCCCTTGGCGTACTCGATCACGAGGTACTCGCGGGTCGCGCCCTGCACGGTCCGCTGCACCATCTCGACGTAGCGGCCCACCCCGTGCTGCTCGTGCACGACGTGGTCGCCGACCTTGAGCTGGAGCGGGTCCACCATGTTGCGGCGGCGGCTGGGGAGCCTGCGCATGTCCTTGGTGGAGGCCTTCTGCCCGACCAGGTCCAGGTGGGTGAGCACCGCCAGCGACGGGGTGGTGAAGCCGTGGTCGACCAGGCCCGTGGCGACGTGCACGACCCGGGGGTCGGGCGCCGGGCCGATCTCCGGCTCCAGCCGCGCGGGCAGGTCGACGCCCTTGAGCAGCTCCACCATGCGCTCGGCCGGGCCGTGGCCCTCGCTGAGCAGCACGACGGTCCTGCCGGACTCCAGCCAGCCCTTGACGTCGGCCAGCGCCCGCTGGGTGTCGCCCCGGTAGGCCTCCGCCTCCTGGGCGTCCAGGACCAGCGCGCCGGCCGCATCCCCGGCGTCCCCGGCGTCGCCGAGGTCGTCACCGCCGCCGAACGGGGCGATCGACCACCACGGCTGGGCGAGCTTGCGGGCGTGGTCGCGGATCTCCTCCAGCGTCCGGAAGGCCGCCGCGCCCAGGTCGATCGGGGCCTCCCCGCCCGCCGCCGCGTTGATCCAGGAGGCCTCCAGGAACTCCTGGCTGGTCCGCACGAGCTCGTCGGCCCGGCTCCTGATCCGCTCGGGGTCGCAGACGAACACCGCCGCCGGTCCGGGCAGGTGGTCGACGAGCAGGTCCATCTCCCCGGCCAGCACCGGCGCGAACGCCTCCATGCCCTCGACCGGCACGCCCTCGGCCAGCAGGTCGAGGGTCTCGGCCAGCGCCGGGTGCTCGGCGGCCAGCGCCGCGGCCCGCTCCCGCACCTCGGGCGTGAGCAGCAGCTCCCGGCAGGGCGGGGCGAACAGCCCGTCCTGCGCCACCTCCAGCGAGCGCTGGTCGGCGACCTTGAACCAGCGGATCTCCTCGACCGTGTCGCCCCAGAACTCCAGGCGCAGAGGGTGCTCCTCGGTCGGCGGGAAGACGTCCAGCAGGCCGCCCCGCACCGCCACCTCGCCGCGCTTCTCGACCATGTCCACCCGGTGGTAGCCGCTGCCCACCAGGGCGTGGACCACGCCGTCGAGGTCGGCGTCGTCGCCCGCGCGCAGCCGTACCGGCGACAGGTCGCCCAGGCCGCGCACGATCGGCTGGAGCACCGCCCGGACCGGCGCGACGACGACGCGCAGCGGCCCGGCGGAGGCGTCGCCGGCCACCGGGTGCGACAGCCGCCGCAGTACGGCCAGGCGCTGGCCGACGGTGTCGCTGCGCGGCGAGAGGCGTTCGTGCGGCAGGGTCTCCCAGGCGGGGAAGACGGCGACGGCGTTCTCCCCCAGCAGGCTGGAGAGCGCCGCGGAGAGGTCCTCGGCCTCGCGCCCGGTCGCGGTCACCGCGAGCACGGTCCGCGGCCGCCGCGGCGTCCCGTCTCCCGGCGCGGC
>NZ_CDRNDK010000462.1:0-4875 GCF_977012225.1 Planomonospora algeriensis
GCTCCCGTCCGGCGCGGCCTGCGTGCTCTACCACCCGGCGGAGCGCGGGTCGAGGGGCGTCGTCCTGGAGCACCGCCAGCTGGACGCGCTGCTGGGCGGCGTGTCCCCGGCCCGCCCGGGCGACCGCGTCGCCGTGTCGGGGCGCCTGTCCTCCGAGTTCGTCAACGCGGACCTGCTGCGCGCCCTGTACGGCGGAGCCGAGGCGGTCCTGCGGCCGGCCGGCGCCGGCGCTTCCGGCGCTTCCGGGGACCTCACCCGCGTCTCCGCCCCGTGGCGGTGCTCCTCGCGCCTGTACGGATCCCTGGAGACCGGTGTCGCGTGCGCCGGACGCAGGACGCTCCCCGCCGGGCCGGGCCGGACGCGGACGCTGGTCGGCCCGCCGTTCGCCGGCTGCCGCCTGTACGCCCTGGACGACGACCTCCGGCCGCTCGCCGTGGGCGGCACCGGTTTCCTCTACGTCGGAGGCCCGGTGGTCGCCCGCGGCTACCTGGACGATCCTGCGGCGACGGTCGACCGCTTCCTCCCCGACCCCTTCGCCGCGGACGGCAGCCGCATGTTCGCCACGGGGCACCGCGTGCGGCTGCTGGAGGAGGGGGTTCCGGAACGCCTCGACGGATAGGCCGCGGGCGCCCGGAGGACGGCAGGCGCCCGTAGCCCGAGGGCTCCCGCCGTCCGCTCAAGCGCGACGCGTCCCGCCGATCGGGCAGACGGCGGAGGCGATGCCCGCCACCCCTCATGCCGCCGCGCTGAGCGGCGGTTTCGCGCGCGGGATCCACCGGACGGCCCTCGCGCCGAGCGGGGACCGCATCCGGCCATCAATCATGAAATTCCTTGATATGACGCGTTGCACTGGAGAGACTGCGGCCTACCTGATCATGGGAGGGCGCATGGGGAAGTGGCGGGCCGCGGCGGCCTCGATGCTGGCGGTGCTCATGCTGGGCGGGGCGGCGGCGCCCGGGGCCGCGGCGGGTCCGCCGGAGCCGTACGAGGTGTGGCTGGTCGACCAGTCCGACAGCGCCGGGCGGTCGCACGGCGGGAACATCCACGTGTACGCGGGGGACGACGTCACCCGCGACCTGTCCCAGGCGGAGCCCGTGCACGTGGTCGACCTGGGCGGTGCGACCTCGTCCCTGTGCGCGGCGAGCACGGGGGCGCTCCCGGTGCGCCCCCATATGATCGTTTTCAACCGGGCCGAGACCCGCGCGGCGCTCTCCTTCGTCGCCAGCGGTCACGTGGTCGTCTTCGACGCCGCGACCCGGAAGCCGCTCGCCTGCCTGCGGACCGAGGCCGGAGCGGGAGGGGCCCGCCAGGCCCACGCCCTCTGGCCCACCGAGGACGACGCCCACGGCACGGCGGTCTCCGTCCGGGAGCGCCACGTCTGGGTCGGCGACCGCGACGGCAACGTCGCCGAGGTCTTCGACGGCGTGACCGGCGCCCACGAAGGCACGGTCGGCCTGGTCTCCCCGTTCAGCGCGGACCCGACGGTCGATCTCTTCGCGAGCTCGCCCGACCAAAAGTGGATCTTCGCCTCGACGCGGGGCCCGCACCCGCTCTCCGGCGACCCGCACTCCTCGCACGGGAGCGACCCCGGGATGCTCGTCATCAGGGTGACCGCCGACGGGAAGTCGGGCCAGGTGCGCGGCCTGATCCGGGTCTCCAATCCGGACGCGGCCGGCCTGGAGCGGGCCGACCCGCACGGCATCCGCACGCGGCGCGTGCCGGCGACCGGCTGAGGGCGGTCGCGCCCGAGGCTCCGTACGGCCTGCGGAGCGCCCCGGCACGACTAGGGAGACCGCTCCTCCAGCCGCTCCTCCATCGGCTCCACCTCGAACCCGCCGCGGCCGTCGAAGCGGACGGCGCGCAGCTCGTCGAACCCGTCGGCCCGGCGGGGGCGGCGCAGGCGCTTGAGCGTGGCGTAGAGGCCGACCTCCGGGACCCGGTCCCGTCCCCGCCGTGCGGCGTTGCGCTCCAGGCAGCCGGGCAGGTCGGGCGGGAACCAGTAGCCCACGACCCGCGCCGAGCACTCCCGGGCCACCTCGATGAGGGGCCGCCACTCCTCGGGGGACGGGTTGGTGTTGTCCACGGCGACGTCGCGCCCCTCCACCAGCGCCTCGCGGACCAGCCGGAGCTGCCGCCGCTGGCGGTGGCGGGCATTGGGGAAGTGGTCCTTGCTCACGTGGGAATGGGACGCCGAGAGCGTACGGTGGTAGAAGCTGGTCTTCCCCGAACCCTGCAGGCCGATGAGGATCACCAGCTCGCGAGGGCTCACGGCTCGCGGCTCCCTTCGGGCTCGGCGTCCGTTCCAGGTCCGTTCCAGATCCGTTCCAGATCCGTTCCAGTGTGGCGCACCGGATCCGGAGCCGGGGAGGCACCCGGGAAGGGCCGCGCAGGCGTGCCAAATTCGTGCAAAGCGCCTGAGAGCGGTATGAATGTCAGTGGTCAGGGCAATGTCCCTACCGGAGCTGTGCGTTGTCGGGGGGTGAGTGCATGGCCAGGGTTCTGACGGTGGAGGACGACGCGGACATCCAGTTCGTGATCAGTTTCGCGCTGAAGAAGGCCGGACACGAAGTGAAGATGGCCGGTGACGGGCTGGCGGCACTGGAGGCTCTGACCGAGAAGCTGCCCGACGTTTTGATCTTGGACTGGATGATGCCGGGGCTGTCCGGCCCCGAGGTGTGCCGCAGGCTGCGGGAGATGCCCGGCGGGCAGAACGTGGCGGTGCTCATGCTGTCGGCCAAATCGGAGCAGGACGACGTGACGCAGGCGTTCGAGGCGGGCGTCGACGACTATATGACCAAGCCGTTCAGTCCCAAGGACCTCGCGACGCGCGTGCAGGACCTGCTGGCCCGCGTGGCGGGGACCCACCTCTGACGCGTCCTCAGGTGCCGGCCGTCCTCAGGCGTCGGCGGCCTCCCGCAGGGCGGTCCGGGAGAGCCGATCGGCGGCCCGGGTCGTCTCCGGGAGCCGGTAGCGAGGGCTGAGCGCCAGCACGTGCCGGCAGGCCGTCTCCAGGTCGATCCGGTGCCCGCAGGAGACGAAGACCGGCTTCACGCCGCCCTGGGTGCGCAGGACGCGCCCCACGACGTCGCCGTCCAGCACCAGGTCGCTCCACGCTCCCCGCTCCGGGCCGGGCTCCCCGTAGGAGCCGACGAACGCGGTCTTGCCCACGCCCACGGTGGGCAGGCCGGTCAGCATGCCCAGATGGCAGGCCAGGCCGAAGCGGCGCGGATGCGCCAGGCCGTACCCGTCGCAGACGATCAGGTCGGGGACGGAGGCGAGCCGTTCCAGCGCCTCGATGAGGGAGGGCAGCTCGCGGAAGGCGAGCAGCCCCGGGACGTACTCGAAGGCGGTCCGGCCGGTCACCGCGACCTGCTCGACGACCCGGTGGGTCGCCGCGTCCAGGACGACGACCGCGGCGGCCAGCCGGTCGCCGGCGTAGGCGACGTCCACGCCCGCGACCGTCGCCGGGTGGCGGGGGCCCGGACCGGTCAGGTCGAGCGAGGCGCGCAGGGCGTCCTGTACGGCCTCGGCCTCGGCGGCGGTCTCCGGCCAGGGGTGGGAGAGCTCAATCTTCACACCGGGTGACGATATCCCCGAGAAGCACCGGAGCGCGCGTTCCATCGGTTACGTAACGTCACATCACCATTTGTCTCAGTAACCGTCGGCGACAGCCGAACAGTGAGGCGACAACAGGTCGCGCACCGGTCGCCGTTCGCCCGCGGGCCGGAGCCGAGTCCCGGCCGGGGCGCCGCCCCGGGCCGGGAGCCTTCCGCCGGACCCCGCCTGCCGCGGCGCGGGTCCCCCTCCCCTGCGGGCAGCAGAAAGGGAACGCGTCCTTGTCCGCTCTGTCGCGCGTCTTCTACCGTGGAACCCTCTCCGCGGGCCTGGCCTTCACCGCCGTCACCGGTCTCACCGCGCTGCCCGCCGAGGCGGCCGTCACCGCCGCGGCCCTCCCGGTCGCCGACGACCAGCCGGCCGGAGCCCCCTTCGCGGAGATGCGGTCCCGGATCGCCGAGATCGAGTCCAGGATCGAGACGATGCGGAGACGGGCCCCCCAGGAGCCGCCCGCGGAGACCGGGCTCCAGGCGCCGGACCCCGCCGGGGCGGGGGCGCGGGGCGGAGAGCTCCGGCTGCCCGGCCAGACCAGGCTCGACGAGGTCCAGGCGCAGTTGGAGAGCGGCCTGCAGCCGCCCGCCGGGCTCCGCTCCGGCGACGTCCAAGCGCAGTCAGGAGAGCTCCGGCTGCCCGAGGCGGCCCGCTCCCAGGCCGTCCAGGGCCAGGCCGTGGGCGGGGCGGCCGCCGCCAGGGTGCGACAGGTCGTCACGACCGCGCTCAGCAAGGTGGGGGAGGGCGAGCGGAAGGACGGCACGACCTTCTACGGCGCCTGGTACGACGACTACACCGACCAGAAGGGTTTCGCCGGGGCGGCCTGGTGCGACATGTTCCTGTCGTGGGTGGCCGTCCAGCACGGCCTGGAGAAGCAGATGGGAGTCTTCGCCTACACCCCCTGGCACGCCGGCTGGTTCGAGAAGCAGGGCCGGTTCGACCGCAAGCCGCAGGTCGGCGACCTCGTCTTCTTCGACTGGGCCGGTTCCGAGAACATCTCGGCGATCGACCACATCGGCCTGGTGACCGGGGTCAACCCCGACGGGTCGGTCTCCACCGTGGAAGGGAACATCAGCGACAGGGTCGTGACCCGCACCCGGACGATGGACACCATCGTCGGGTTCGGCCACCCCGCCTACGGCGGCTGATCCGGCGCTCGCCGCCGATCTCGCGGCCGGCGTCTCCGCGGGCCGGTCCGGAGCCCTCCACGCCGGCTCGGGACCGGTCCCCGGGTGTCCCGGCGTCCCGGACGGGACCCGCCGGCACGCC
>NZ_CDRNDK010000463.1:0-4853 GCF_977012225.1 Planomonospora algeriensis
GGGGCGCGGGAGCGGGCCGAGCCGGGCCCCGGCCGGCAGGTGCGCCGGCGGCTGCTCTTCTTCGGGCTGGTCCGGCCGTACAAGGGGCTCGACGTGCTGATCCGGGCGCTGCCCGAGGGCGTCGCGCTCCGGGTGGCCGGGGAGTTCTGGGGCGGGCAGGAGGAGACGGAGGCGCTGGTCGCCGAGCTCGGGCTGACCGATCGGGTGGAGCTGCGGCCGGGCTACGTGGCCGCCGAGGACGTGCCGGGCCTGTTCGAGGACGTGGACGCGCTGGTCCTGCCCTACCGCGGCGGTACGGCCAGCCAGCAGGTGTGGCTCGGCCACGAGCAGGGCGTGCCGGTGATCGCGACGAGGGTGGGCACGCTCGGCGACCACGTCACCGACGGGGTGGACGGCCTGCTGGCCGAGCCGGGCTCGGTGGAGTCGCTGCGCGAGGTCCTGGCGCGGTTCTACGCGCCGGGCGAGCCGGAGCGGCTGCGCGCCGGGGTGAAGGCCGTGGACCCCGGGCCCTACTGGGCGGCGTACGTCGAGGCGCTGGTCTCGGCGGCCTCTCCCGGTGACCCCGGGGAGGACTGAGCGGCCCGGCGGCCGAGCAGGAAGCCGATCGCGGCCCAGGCCACGTCGGTGAAGGTGAAGGCGAGGCGGGAGAGCACGGCGACGACCACGGCGTTGCCCGTGCCGACCGAGGGCGCGAGCACGAGGACCATCGCGCCCTCGCGCACGCCCACGCCCGCCGGGACGAACGCGGCGAGCAGGCCGCTCGCCCAGGCGAACGCGTAGGCCCCGGCGCCGAGCAGGTAGGCGGACGGGGAGAGGTCGCCGGTCAGGTCGCCGATGACCAGCCAGGCGTGCAGGCCGTAGACCAGCCAGCCGGAGACCGTCCACGCCACGGCGCCCAGCAGGGCGCGGCCGGGCAGCACCTGGTCCAGCGGCTCCCTGCGGGCCAGGCGCAGGACCAGGTTCAGGCCCCAGGTCAGGACCCTGGGGTGCAGGCAGACGGCGATCACCGGGATGACCAGGGCGAGGTACCACGCCTGCTCGGCCACCGACCGGGCGGTGAACGGCAGCGTGGCGGCTGCCAGCGCGACCGCGCAGCCGAGCGAGACCACCAGGGCGATCGAGGTGCCGCTGAAGGTGCGCCGGGGCGGGCAGCCGTGGTCGCGACCCAGCTCCATCATCGCGGCGTAGGCCCAGACCGACCCGGGGACGTACTTGCCGAGCTGGCCGACGAAGAGCACCCGCGCGGCCACCCCGAGCGGGAAGGCGGAGCCGAGCCCGGCGACGACCCGCTGCCAGGCGACCATCATCAGGCCGGCCCCGGCCATCACCGCCGTGAACGCCCCGGCGGGCGACCACCACGACAGGCGGGCGAGCGCGGAGACGGTGCCGTCCCAGTTGCGGTGCAGGCCGTACCCGGCGAAGGCCAGGGCGACCAGTGCCAGCAGGACCCGGAGCGGGCGGCTGGACCGCAGGCGGCTGAGCAGACGGCTGAGCATCCGCTCAGGGTACGACGTGGAGGTTACCCGGCGGTAGGGTCGCGGCTCGCCGGTAGCCTTGGGCACCGCGCGCAAGCAGGCGGACGAGGAACGGTGGAGCGGATGGCGACGGGCAGGGCGGGTGCGGAGCGGCAGGCGCAGCTGGAGTACTCCGAGTTCCAGGCGGCGATGCTGGACGAGGAGAAGCGCCGCAGGAAGGCCGCGAAGATCGTGGCCGTGCTCGGCCACTTCCTCGGCCGGGACACCGACGTGCTGAAGGGGCTGACCGTCGCCGACATCGGCTGCTCGGCGGGGTTCATCGCCGACGAGCTGGCGGACGCGGGCGCGGCCCGGACGTTCGGCGTGGACATCGACGTGCCGGGCCTGCGCAAGGCGGCCGCGCGCTTCGGCGAGCGGGTGGAGTTCGTCTGCGCCGACGGCACCGCGCTGCCCTTCCCCGACGGCTCGATCGACGTTCTGGTCTTCAACCACATCTACGAGCACGTGGTCGACCCCGACGCGATCATGGCGGAGATGCGCCGGGTGCTGTCCGACGAGGGCGTGCTCTACCTGGGCCTGGGCAACCGGCTCGGGGTGATGGAGCCGCACTACAGGCTGCCGTTCCTGTCCTACCTGCCGCCCGCGCTCGCCGACCGCTACGTGCGCCTGTCCGGCCGGGCCGACAGCTACTACGAGCGCTACCGGACCCGGCGCGGCCTGCGGAAGATGGTCCGCGGCCTGCGGGTCTGGGACTACACCTTCCCGGTGCTGGCCACCCCGGCGGCCTTCGCCGGCTCCGAGCTGTTCCCCGGCGCCGTCGGCCGCGCCGCCGAGGCCGTGCTGTCCCGGCTGCCCCGCGCGGTGCTGCGCGCCCTGCTGCCGGTGGTGCCGACCTACCTGTGGGTGGCGACCAAGAGCGCCCGGCGCCCGGCGGGAGCGCGCCTGCCGCAGCCGCCCGACCCGGTCGTCCCGCGGTGAAGCGGCTGGTCCGGATCGCGTTCCTGCTCCTCGCGCTGGGTTTCGGCGCGTGGGCGGTGGCGGGCCAGTGGGAGGACGTGCGGGCCGGGTTCGCCCGGCTGTCGTGGACGGCACTGGCGCTCTCGGTGGTCGCGGTGGTCGCGGCGCTGGGCGGCGGGATGATGACGTGGCGGGCGCTGCTGGCCGACCTCGGCTCGCCGCTGCCGGCCCGTCCCGCGGCGAAGGTCTTCTTCGTCGGCCAGCTCGGCAAGTACATCCCCGGCTCGCTCTGGCCGGTCGTCGCCCAGATGGAGATGGGCCGCGAGCTGGGCGTGCCCCGGTCGCGCAGCGCCGCGGCGTTCTTCCTGACGATGCCGGTCCAGCTCGGCAGCGGGCTGCTGGTCTCGGCGGTGACGCTGGCGGCCGCGCCGCCGGGCTCCGCGGCGCCGTACGCGTGGGCGTTCCTGCTGGTGCCCGTGCTCGCGGTGGCGCTCGAACCGCGGGTGGTCAACGCGGTCATCGGGTTCGGGCTGCGCAGGCTCGGCCGCGAGCCGCTGGAGCGCCCGCTCACCCGGCGCGGGATGCTCACCGCCCTGGGCTGGGCGCTGCTCGGCTGGACCGCGTACGGCCTGCACCTGGCCGCGATCCTGTACGAGCTGGGCCCGTCCGGCCCGTCGGTGGCGGTCTTCTCCGTCGGGGCCTTCGCGCTCTCCTGGTGCCTGGGGATCATGACGTTCGTGGTCCCGGCCGGGGCCGGGGTGCGCGAGGTGGCGATGGTCGCGGTGCTGGCGCCCGTGCTGGACCGGGGGTCGGCCATCACCGCGGCGCTCTGCTCGCGGATCGTGATCGTCCTCGGTGACCTGGTCTGCGCGGGCGCGGCCGGGCTGGCGGCCCGCCGTACGGAGGATCCGGGCGCCCTGGCGACCAGCGAAAAGACACGTGATTGATCCCACGATTCCGGGGACTCTCCCCGTAGGGTGAAGCGGAGCGGAAGGGCCGGATCCCGCGCGGTCGGCGGTGGGACCGGTTCTTAATCAACGCGCTGTCGAATAGTGGGCTAACCTCTCGGAATGGCGGAGACCCCTTTGTCGGATCTTGAGGCGATCCTCCTCGTCGGAGGACAGGGGACGCGGCTGCGTCCCCTGACGCTGGGCACCCCCAAGCCGCTGCTGCCTACGGCGGGGGTCCCCTTCCTGGCGCACCAGCTCGCGCGGGCCCGCTCGTTCGGGGTGGGCCGCATCGTGTTCGCCACGTCCTACCGGGCGGAGATGTTCTCCGACGCCTTCGGGGACGGCTCGGCGTTCGGGCTCTCCATCGAGTACATGACCGAGGAGACCCCGCTCGGCACCGGCGGCGCGATCCGCAACGCGGCCGAGGCGCTGACCTGCGGCCCGGACGCGCCCGTGCTGGTGCTCAACGGCGACATCCTGTCCGGGCACGACATCGGCGACCAGGTCGCCCGGCACGTGTCCCGCGGGGCCGCCGTCACGCTGCACCTCACCGAGGTCGAGGACCCCTCGCGGTTCGGCTGCGTGCCGACCGACGAGGAGGGGCGGGTCACCGCCTTCCTGGAGAAGACCCCGAACCCGGTGACCAACCTGATCAACGCGGGCTGCTACGTCTTCACCCGCTCGGTGATCGCCTCCATCCCGGCGGGCCGGGTCGTCTCGGTCGAGCGGGAGACCTTCCCCGGGCTGATCGAGGACGGGGCCCTGGTGCTCGGCTACGCCGACGCGTCCTACTGGCTGGACGTGGGCACCCCGGCCGCCTTCGTCCAGGGCTCCCGCGACCTGGTCCTCGGCCGGTTGGCCTCGCCCGCACTGCCCGGCCCGCCCGGCGACTTCCTCGCGCTGCCCGGCGCGATGATCTCGCCCGAGGCCAAGGTCTCCGGCGGGTCGGTGGTCGGCGCCCGCGCGGTCGTGGAATCCGGGGCCCGGATCACCGGGAGCGTGCTCGGCGACGACTGCGTGGTCCACGCCGACGCGGAGGTGGTCGACTCGGTGGTCGGCATCGGGGCCCGCGTCTCGTCCGGGGCGATCCTGCGTGACGTGGTCATCGGCGACGGCGCCGTGGTCGGCGCCGGCAACGAGCTCCTGGCGGGCAGCCGGGTCTGGCCGGGGGTCGTGCTCCCGGAGTGCGCGGTCCGCTTCTCCAGCGACGTCTGAGCGGCGACGATGGGCCTCAGCGCCGCCGCCCTCGCCCCCTCCGGACGGCACCGGTGAGCGTCACCGTGTCTCTGCGGCGGTCCGGGGGGCACCGGTGAGCGTCTCCGCGCCGGAGCGGGGCCTGCGGCCGGACGGGCCGCTCGACGTCGAGCTGGTGCTGCGGCCGTGCCGGCGCGGGAGCGGCGACCCGACCTGGCGGAGGACGCCCGACGGCGCGGTCTGGCGGACCAGCCGGACGCCCGACGGCCCCGGCACC
>NZ_CDRNDK010000464.1:0-4776 GCF_977012225.1 Planomonospora algeriensis
GTGGAGCCGGCCGGGACCGAGCAGCCCGGGCGCGCCGGGCGGCCGGTGCCGACCGGCTCCACCTCGGCCGAACCCGGGGATCCGGTGCCGTCCGTTCCGGAGGACGTCGTCGCGGACGCCGACCGGGACGACGCCACCTCGCCCCACGGGATCCCCGCCGTGAGGATCGACGCCGACGATTCCGGCACGGTCAAGGTCATCTCGGGCACCCGCCGCTTCCACGGCGCGGCCTGCCCGCTCGTCAGGGGAGTCGACGACGACGGTATCGAGACCATGTCCAGAGCCGCCGCCGAGGAGGCGGGCCTGAGCGGCTGCGCCGTCTGCCAGGGAGGCGCACCGGGCCGCGGCTGACCGGCACGCGCCCGCAGGGAAGACACGGCCGCGCTGAGAAGACGCACCGGGCCGCGCCGACCGCACGCGCCCGCGGAAGGCAGGACGGATCACCTGCGGAAGGGCTCCGGGGACATCCCCGGAGCCCTTCGCTTCTCACCGCCCGGCGGCCTTTAACCGTCCGGCGGGCTCGTCGGTCGGCGGCCTTTAACCGTCCGGCGGGCCGGACCGGATCCGCCGGGTGAGACGGACCACGACCGCCGGACCCGCCCGGTGAAGCGGACCCGGCGGCCGCGGCCGGGGGCCGGATCAGGCCGTGGTGGTGCGGCGGAGCTGGAAGGAGAGCCCGAGGTCGGCGTCCTCGTGGATCGGGGCCCCCTCCTCGGTGAGGCCCTCGGTGAGGGAGCGGGCGAGGACCTCGTCGGCCACCGTACGGCCCTGGGCCCGCAGCGCCTCGGCCAGTTCGGCGTCGGCGGCGGACCACCACAGGTCGATCCGGTCGGTGATGGACAGTCCCGAGGTCTTGCGGGCGTCCTGGACCAGCCGGACGACGTCGCGGATCAGACCGGCCCGCCGCAGCTCGTCGGTGATGGCCAGATCGAGGGCGACGGTCTCGCCCGTGCCGGTGTCGACGGCCCCCGTCTCCACCGCCCAGCCGGACTTCGGCTGCTCGGTGACGATCACGTCCTCGGCGGTGACCTTCACCGTGCCCAGCTCGCCGGCGTCCAGCGAGACGGGCGATCCGGCGCGCAGGGTGCGGGCCAGCTCACCGGCGTCCGCGGCGGACACGGCCGCGGCGACCAGCTTGGTCTGCGAACCGAACCGCTTGCCCAGGGCCCGGAAGTTGGGCTTGACGGTGAAGGAGACCAGGTCGGCGGAGAACCCCGACATGTCCTCCAGGGTCTGCACGTTGAGTTCGTCGGCGATCAGCTCGTGCAGCTCGGGCGAGAGCGCGGCCCAGCCGGGGGCACCGACCAGGGCCCGGCCCAGCGGCTGACGGGTCTTCACCCCGCTGGAGGCGCGGGCCGAGCGGCCCAGCTCCACCAGGCGGCGGACCAGCGCCATCTGCTCCGACAGGGCCGGGTCGAGCAGCGCGGAGTCCACGGCGGGCCAGGAGGCCAGGTGGACCGAGGCGGGGGCGCCGTCGGCGCGCAGCACGTCCCAGACGTAGTCGGTGATGAACGGCACCACCGGCGCCATCAGGCGGGTCACGGTCTCCAGGCACTCGTAGAGGGTGGCGAAGGCGGAGGCGTCACCCGACCAGAACCGGCGGCGGGAGCGCCGCACGTACCAGTTGGACAGGTCGTCGAGGAACTCGGCCAGCCGCCGTCCGACCCGGGCGGTGTCGAACTCCTCCATCGACGCGGTGACCTCGGCCACCGTCCGGTGCAGTTCGGCCAGAGCCCACCGGTCGATCAGCGGGCGCTCGCCGGGAGCGGGGGCCTCGGGCATCGCCGCCGGGCTCCAGGACTCGGCGCCCGCGTAGAGGGTGAAGAAGGAGACCGTGTTCCAGTAGGTGAGCAGGACCTTGCGGACGATCTCCTCCAGAGCGGCGTGCCCGACCCGGCGGGCCGCCCACGGGGAGCCGGAGCAGGCCATGTACCAGCGCAGGGCGTCGGCCCCGTGCTGGTCCATCAGGGAGATCGGCTCCAGCACGTTGCCCAGGTGCTTGCTCATCTTGCGGCCGTCCTCGGCGAGGATCAGGCCCAGGCAGAGCACGTTCTCGTAGGAGGTGCGGCCGAAGACCAGGGTGCCGACCGCCATCAGCGAGTAGAACCAGCCCCGGGTCTGGTCGGTGGCCTCGCAGATGAACTGCGCGGGGTAGGCCGCCTCGAAGACCTCCTGGTTCTGGTAGGGCGCGCCCCACTGGGCGAACGGCATCGAGCCCGAGTCGTACCAGGCGTCGATCACGTCCGGGACCCGCCGGGCCTCGGCCCCGCAGGAGGGGCAGGGCAGCGTGACGTCGTCGACGTAGGGGCGGTGCGGGTCGAGGGCGGAGACGTCCTGGCCGGACAGCTCGCCGAGTTCGGCCAGCGAGCCGACGCAGGTGATGTGGGACTCGTCGGCCGAGCAGACCCAGAGCGGCAAGGGGGTGCCCCAGTAGCGGGACCGCGACAGCGACCAGTCGACGTTGTTGCGCAGCCACTCGCCGAAGCGGCCCCACTTGATCGTCTCGGGGAACCAGCCGACCTTCTCGTTCTCGGCGAGGAGCTGGTCCTTGATCGCGGTCGTGCGGATGTACCAGGCGGGCAGCGCGTAGTAGAGCAGCGCGGTGTGGCAGCGCCAGCAGTGCGGGTAGCTGTGCTCGAAGTGGCCGCCCCGGAACAGCAGCCCCCGGTCGCGCAGGTCCGCGGTCAGGGACTCGTCGGAGTGCTTGAAGAACTGCCCGCCGACCAGCGGCACGCTCTCGGCGAACCGGCCGTCGGGGCCGATCGGGTTGACCACGGGCAGGCCGTACCGCTTGCAGGTCGCCATGTCGTCGGCGCCGAAGGCGGGAGCCTGGTGGACCAGGCCGGTGCCGTCCTCGGTGGTGACGTAGTCGCCCAGCACCACGTAGTGCGCGCCGGGGATGTCGACCAGGTCGAACGGCCTGCGGTAGGAGGTGCGCTCCAGCTCCGTGCCGGCGAAGGAGGCCAGCACCTCGGCGTCCTCGCCCAGGACCGCGGTCAGCAGCGGCTCGGCGACGACCAGCACCTCCTCGGAGCCGGCGGGGCGGGCCGCGACGTAGGTCACCTCGGGGTGCACGGCGACCGCGGTGTTGGAGACCAGCGTCCACGGCGTGGTGGTCCAGATCAGCAGCGAGGCGCCGAGCTCGGCCAGCGGGCCGGAGGTGGCGGGCATGCGGACGTAGACCGACGGGCTGGAGACGGTCTCGTAACCGCCGGGCTGGCCCAGCTCGTGGTCGGACAGGCCGGTGCCGCACCGCGGGCAGTACGGCGTGATCCGGAAGTCGCGGAAGAGCAGGCCCTTGTCGAAGACGACCTTCAGCGACCACCAGACGGACTCGACGTAGGCCGGGTCCATCGTCCGGTAGGCCTGCGACAGGTCGATCCAGTAGCCCATGCGCTCGGTCATCTCTTCGAACGCGTCCACGTGCCGCAGCACCGACTCGCGGCACTTGGCGTTGAACTCCGCGATGCCGTACGCCTCGATGTCCTTCTTGCCGGTCAGCCCGAGTTCCTTCTCGATGCCGACCTCGACGGGCAGGCCGTGGCAGTCCCAGCCGGCCTTGCGGGGCACGCTGTAGCCGCGCATGGACTTGTAGCGCGGGAAGACGTCCTTGAAGACGCGCGCTTCGATGTGGTGGACGCCGGGCATGCCGTTCGCGGTGGGCGGGCCCTCGTAGAAGACCCAGGCGGGACCACCGGCGTTCTGCTCGACCGAGCGCTCGAAGACCTTGCCGTCCCTCCAGCGGTCGAGCACCTGGTGTTCGAGCGCGGGCAGGTCGACCTGCGCGGGAAGGGGACGGAAATGGGCGGACATGACGGGCGGAACCTCCACGCTGGTGCTGGCTGGCAGTGGCGCGGAGGGACGAGACCTCGCGGTCCCGCGGTACCACCCTCCTTGGCCTCCCGGGTGCAGAGGCCCTCTTCTTTTCGGTTCGCGGCCGGGTCTACCGGGTATCCGCTGCACGCGGAGGACCGTTCTTCCGGCGGCTCAGGGGTGATCTTCTCTCCGGGCCTCGCCCCGGGCTCGCACCGTCCCCGGGTCGCTCCTGCGAGGGGGGCCGGAGGTACTCGTCCCCGTCAACGCCTTGCGAACTCAAACGATAACGCACCGGGTACGCCGGAGGCTTCCCGATATCCGGGCTCCCGGTACCGCCGAGATGAAGATTGAGATATGAGCGGCGGGATATTACAGGATTGGCAAAGAAGCCGGTGGGTCGTTTGCCGTTCTGTTATGAGCGACCTAAGCTGCCCGCACCGTCTTACCGCATCGGTAGGGGTCCGACCGAGTGAGGAGGCCGACATGGCCACGACCATTCGCGCAGACAAGAGCGCGGTAGCGCCGTCCCAGAACGGCCTTGCCGCGCAGTGGACCGAAGAGGAGCTCGCGGAGGTCCGTGAGCGGCTGGTCATCGAGATCGAGGAGCTGACCCTGGAGATCGCCCGAGCGGAGTCGGAGATCGCGTCGAGCGATGTCACGGACGGTGCGGGTGACGACCAGGCCGACGCCGGAGCCAGGACGTATGCACGGGAACGCGAGATCGCCCTTACCCTGAATTCGCGCGACCTGGTCGCGCAGAACGAGCGAGCGATCGCCCGGATCGACGCGGGGACCTACGGAGTGTGCGAATCGTGCCACCAGCCGATCGGAAAGGAGCGCCTGCAGGCGTTTCCGAGGGCGACGCTGTGCGTGGCCTGCAAGCAGCGGGAGGAGCGCCGCTGACCGACGGCGGCGCCGCGGACGGTGCCGGGGGCGGTGCCGGGGAGGGTGCCGGGGAGG